>DASQCE010000055.1:0-17319 GCA_035634855.1 Mycobacterium sp. | reverse complement strand
GGACAGCGGCACCCACTTCGGGCATCAGACCCGGCGCTGGAATCCCAAGATGAAGCGGTTCATCTTCACCGACCGCAACGGCATCTACATCATCGACCTGCAGCAGACGCTGACCTACATCGACAAGGCGTACGAGTTCGTGAAGGAGACTGTCGCCCATGGCGGCAGCATCATGTTCGTCGGCACGAAGAAGCAGGCTCAGGAATCCATCGCCGAGGAGGCGACCCGCGTCGGCATGCCCTACGTGAACCAGCGTTGGCTGGGCGGCATGCTCACCAACTTCTCCACCGTGCACAAGCGGCTGCAGCGCCTCAAGGAGCTCGAGGCGATGGAGCAGACCGGTGGCTTCGAAGGTCGCACCAAGAAGGAAATCCTGATGCTGACCCGCGAGAAGAACAAGCTCGAGCGCAGCCTCGGCGGTATCCGCGACATGCAGAAGGTGCCGTCGGCGGTCTGGGTCGTCGACACCAACAAGGAGCACATCGCCGTCGGCGAGGCTCGCAAACTCGGTATCCCGGTCATCGCGATCCTGGACACCAACTGCGATCCGGACCTGGTCGACTACCCGATCCCGGGCAACGACGACGCGATCCGGTCGGCCGCGCTGCTCACCAAGGTGGTCGCGTCCGCCGTCGCCGAGGGTCTGCAGGCCCGCGCCAACGTGGGCCGCGACGGCGACAAGGCCGAGGCCGAGGGCGCCGAGCCGCTGGCCGAATGGGAGCAGGAGCTGCTTGCAGGTGCCACTGCCAGCGCACAGCCCGGCACCCCGGAGGCGGACATTCAAACCGAACCCAAGATCACGGAAGGCTGAGATGGCGAACTACACCGCTGCCGACGTCAAGCGACTTCGGGAGCTGACCGGCGCTGGCATGCTCGACAGCAAGAACGCGCTGGTTGATGCCGACGGCGACTTCGACAAGGCCGTCGAGCTGCTGCGTATCAAGGGCGCCAAGGACGTTGGCAAGCGCGCCGAGCGGGCCACCGCCGAGGGCCTGGTCGCCGCCAAGGGCGGCGCGCTGATCGAGCTGAACTCCGAGACCGACTTTGTCGCGAAGAACGCCGAATTCCAGGCGGTCGCGGATCAGATTGTTACCGCGGCGGCTGCCGCGAAGGCCACCGACGTCGACACGCTCAAAGCAGCCAAGGTGGGTGACACGACCGTCGAGCAGACGATCGCGGACCTGAGCGCCAAGATCGGTGAGAAGCTCGAGCTGCGCCGGGCCGCCTACTTCGATGGCACCGTGGAGATTTACCTGCACAAGCGCGCCGCGGACCTGCCGCCCGCGGTCGGTGTGCTGGTCGAGTACGAGTCGGGTACCGACGGAAAAGGCTCCGAGGCCGCGCATGCGGTCGCACTGCAAATCGCCGCGCTGAAGGCCAAGTACCTGACGCGTGGGGATGTCCCGGAGGATGTCGTCGCCAACGAGCGCCGCATCGCCGAGGAGACCGCGCGCAACGAGGGCAAGCCCGAGCAGGCGCTGCCCAAGATCGTCGAGGGCCGCGTGACCGGCTTCTACAAGGACGTCGTGCTGCTCGATCAGCCGTCGGTGTCCGACAACAAGAAGACCGTCAAGGCATTGCTCGACGAGGCAGGCGTGACCGTCACCCGGTTCGTCCGCTTCGAGGTCGGCCAGGCCTAGCCGGCGCAAAGCACAATGCAAAAGGCCCCCAGGTTCTGGGGGCCTTTTGCATTGTCTTACCAGCCGCGCGGTACGAGTACCGTCACTGGATGGAACGAATTCACGCCTTTGGCGACGACGCCCTTGGCGATCTTGATGCCGTCGGTCTTGTCGAGAAGCTCCGTGCCGGCGAGGTGTCGGCGAGCGAGCTCGTCGAGGCCGCCATTGCCCGCACCGAGGCCGTCAACCCGAAACTGAATGGTCTCGCGTTCGAGGCGTTCGACCGCGCACGGGCCCGCGCCTCGTCGCGTCGGCCGTACGGCGGCTACTTCGACGGAGTGCCGTCGTTCATCAAGGACAACGTCGCCGTCGAGGGCATGCCGACGATGCAGGGCACCGACGCATGGGACCCGCGGCCAATGCCGTCGGACGGAGAGTTCGCGCGCGCATTCCTGTCGACCGGGCTGATCCCGCTCGGGAAGACGCAGATGTCGGAGTTTGGGCTAAGCGGGTCGGCCGAGCACCCGCGGATCGGTCCGGTCCGCAATCCGTGGAATCCCGACTACACCGCGGGCGCGTCGTCGTCGGGCTCTGCGGCATTTGTGGCCGCAGGTGTGGTGCCGATCGCGCACGCCAACGACGGTGGCGGGTCGATTCGCATTCCGGCGGCGTGTAACGGCCTCGTCGGCCTGAAGCCGTCGCGTGGGCGACTGCCGCTGGACAAGGAGACCGCCCGGATGCCGCTTCACCTCGTCGCCAACGGAGTGGTGACGCGGTCGGTACGCGACACCGCCGCATTCTTGCGGGAAGCCGAGCGGGTGTACCGCAACCCCAAGCTCACTGCAATCGGTGATGTAACGCGGCCGGGTACGCAGCGGTTGCGCATCGCGGTCTGCACGAAATCCATTCTGCGAGAAGCCAGCCCGGAGATCCGGGAGCTGACGCTCAAGACGGCGGCACTGCTGGAGGAACTCGGTCACAAGGTCACCGAGATCGACAATCCGGTGCCTGACCGTTTCAAGGACGACTTCCTCGCGTACTGGTCGTTTTTGGCCTTCACGGTCGTGCGGGGCGGACGCCGTATGTTCGGCCCAAGCTTCGACCGCACCCGATTGGACACCCTGACACTCGGGCTTGATCGCAATGCCGCCCGCGGCCTGCACAAGGTCCCGCTGGCCATTGCGCGGCTGTCGGCGACACGCAAGATCACGCAGCGATTGTCCGGTAGCTACGACGCTGTGCTGATGCCGACGCTGAACGAGGCAACCCCGCGCATTGGCCACCTCGACCCGACGGCCGGTTACGACCAAGTCATGGACCGACTCCTGGAATGGGTGTCGTTCACGCCACTGCAGAACGCCAGCGGTGACCCGGCAATCTCGTTGCCGCTCGGCGAATCTGCATCGGGCCTGCCTGTCGGCATGATGCTCTCGACGGTCGCCGGCCAGGAGGCCCGACTGCTCGAACTGGCCTACGAACTCGAAGAGGCGCGGCCCTGGGCGCGCATTCAGTCATGACCCGCGACTACGTCCTCGACCAAGGCTTCGCCCAGGAGCGGGCAAGGCTTTCCGGCATGGAGGCGCTGTGGGATGCCGGCAGCCGCGCACTGCTCGAGGAACTCGGCATCGGCACCGGCTGGAAGTGCCTCGAGGTCGGCGCGGGCGGTGGCTCGCTCGTCGAATGGATGGCCGCGGTGCGCACGTTACCGCGATCGACATCGACACGCGCTTCGTGGACCAGCTGGCCTTTGATTCGATCGAGGTCCGTCGCGTCGACATCCGCGAAGACGAGCTGCCGCAAGCCGAATTCGACTTAGTTCATTCGCGTCTCGTCCTCGCCCGGCTTCGATTTCTTCCGGTTGACCTTTGAAAGCCTTCGCGGCGTCATGATGGACGCCGGACTGCTGTCGGCCGAGGAAGCCGATGCGGCATCGGCCAGATTCGGTGAGAATGTTCGGCTCCTCACGCCGATGATGATGGCCGGGATCGGCCGACGCCGCTGAGTTTGACAACGAAATCCGTTGTGTCGGCGCAAACAGCGCCGTAACCGCAGCACGTCTGAGTTAACGCTGTGGAAGCTACAAGCTGACACCGAGGGACGTCGTGCCGGTGATGGTGCAGGAGGGCTCGTACATCACCACCGGCGGCCTGCCACCACCACTAGTCCCGGCGCTCAGCGCACCGGGGTGAGCGGTGCGCGTCCGGCGAGCACTGCGGCGGCGTTGTCGACCGCGAGGATGCCCATCGCGTCGCGGGTGGCCTCTCCGGCACTCGCAATATGCGGGGTGAGCACCAGATTGGGTGCGTCGAGCAGGCCAGGTTTGACATGCGGTTCGTTTTCGAAGACGTCGAGTGCTGCGCCACGGATCTGACCAGAGTGCAGCGCATCGATGAGCGCGTCCTCGTCGACGACACCGCCGCGGGCCGTATTGATCAGGTATGCGGTCGGTTTCATCGCCGCAAGCGCCGCGGCGTCGATCAGGTGACGCGTCTCTGACGTGAGCGGAGTGAGCACAGTGACGACGTCGCTTGTCGCCAGGAGTGTGGACGCATCCAGGAACATGACTCCGTCTTCCGTGGTTCCGGGATCGCGGCTTCTGCTCGTCGCCACGACGCTCATGTCGAAGGCCTGGGCCCGCCGCGCCACCGCTCGGCCGATCCGGCCGTAACCGAGAATCCCGAGGGTCGCGCCTGCGCTGACGTCCAGGCCGACGAGCATCCGTGGACCCCATATCCACGGTTTGCGAGACCGAATCAGGCGATCGCCCTCGGTGATCCGACGCGTGGCGGCCAGGATCAGGGCGAATGTATGGTCGGCGGTCGCCCGATCGAGCACGCCCGGTGTGTTGGTGACGGTCACGCCGGCGGCCGCCGCCGCGGCCAAGTCGATGTTGTCGTAGCCGACCGCCACGTTGGCGACGACCTTCAGTTCGGGACCGGCGATTGCGAGCAGTTCGGCATCGATACGTTCGGTGAGAGTGACGACGGCGGCACTGGCGCCGGTGATCCCGGCCTCGAGTTCCGCACGGCTCGGCGGATTCTCGTCGCCGACGCGCACCGCGACCCCGAGAGACCTCAGATGCGCCATCGCGCGATCGGTCAACAGGCGGGAAACGTAGATCAGGCTGTCTGGCATTGGCGTCCTAACCCTAGATCGGGTCCGAGCCCAGAGCGGCGAGGATTCGCCTGAAGTCGTAACGCTCGTTGTCGGTCAGATTGGCCATCAGTCGGCGCTCGGCGGCTTGCACACCGGCATCGGTGCGCTTCAGCAGTTCCTCGCCTTCGCGGGTCAGCTGTGCCGGCAGCGATCGGCCCGACGCCACAGTGGCCGGGCGGGCCACGAGGCGGCGATCCTCGAGTCCGCGCAGCACCATATTCATCGCCTGCGGTGAGACGCTCAGGGCGCGGGCCAGGTCGGCGTTGGACTGCCCCGGGTACTTGGCCAGCACCCGCATGCAGAGGTATTCGGGGAACGCCACTTCCAGCGGATCCAGCACCGTCGCCGTCACATCGGTCTTCAGTGCAAACATCACCCGGCTCAACAGATAGCCCAGCGGCTGATCCTCGAACGGCTTGCTCATATCAACTATCTTGACACATATCAACTAGGTTGATATACCGGGTATATGACCACACCATCACAGGATTTGTTCGAGAACGCATACAAGGGCGAGGCCACGGAGCTAGGGCTCGGTACCAAGCCGCCGTGGAGCATCGGTGAACCGCAGCCGGAGATCGCGGCGCTGATCGAGCAGGGCAAGTTCCACGGCGACGTGCTCGACGTCGGCTGCGGCGAGGCGGCGGTCGATCTGTACCTCGCGGAGCGCGGCTTCACCACCGTCGGACTGGACCTTTCGCCCACGGCCATCGAGCTCGCCAAGGCCGAGGCCGCCAAGCGGGGCCTGACCAACGCCAGCTTCAAGGTCGCGGATATCAGCGCGTTCGGCGGATTCGACGGCCGGTTCAACACAATCGTCGACTCCACGCTTTTCCATTCCATCCCCGTGGAGGCCCGCGTCGGCTACCAGCAGTCGATCGTGCGAGCAGCCGCGCCTGGGGCCTCGTACTACGTGCTCGCCTTCGACCGCGCCGGTCTGCCCAACGGCCCCGCCAACCCCGTCACCGAGGATGAACTGCGCGAGGTGGTGTCCAAGTACTGGACGATCGACGAGATCCGGCCGGCCCGCATCCACGCCAACCTGCCGGACAACATCGAGCTCGAGGACTTGCCGATGCCTTTCGGCGATGTGCGCGACGAACCCAACCGTCGCAAGTCGGTCCCGGCCTGGCTGCTGACTGCACACAAGCCCGAGAGCTAACCCGCCACGGGGGTCCCCATAGCGGCTTTCCGGCCGCTATGGGGCAGGATTAGGGGCGATCTCATGTGAGGACCCCGAAGGAGTCGGATGGCGGACCCCGAGTTCACGAGCCCCAACGGCGTCGAACCACCACCAATCCGGCCGATGTACTCCCGCGTGCTGCTCAAGCTCGGCGGCGAGATGTTCGGCGGCGGCGAAGTGGGCCTGGACCCCGATGTCGTGCACCAGGTGGCCCGGCAGATCGCAGAGGTGGTCCGCACTGGCGTGCAGGTTGCCGTCGTCATCGGCGGCGGCAACTTCTTCCGCGGCGCCCAGCTGCAGCAGCGCGGCATGGAGCGCACCCGCAGCGACTACATGGGCATGCTCGGTACCGTGATGAACAGCCTTGCGCTGCAAGACTTCCTGGAGAAGGAAGGGATCGCGACGCGGGTGCAAACCGCGATCACCATGGGGCAGGTCGCCGAACCCTACATTCCGCTAAGGGCCCGCAGGCATCTGGAGAAGGGCCGGGTGGTGATCTTCGGCGCGGGCATGGGCTTGCCTTACTTCTCGACCGACACCACCGCAGCCCAGCGCGCGCTGGAGATCGGCGCCGAGGTAGTGCTGATGGCCAAGGCCGTCGAGGGCGTCTTCACCGCCGATCCGCGGGTGGACCCGGATGCTGAGCTGCTCACCGCGATCAGCCACCGCGAGGTCATCGATCGGGGCCTGAAGGTCGCCGACGCCACAGCGTTCAGCCTGTGCATGGACAACGGCATGCCGATCCTCGTGTTCAACCTGCTCACCGACGGAAATATCGCGCGGGCGGTGGCAGGTGAGAAGATCGGAACACTCGTCACCACCTAACAGGAGAAGTCCAGGCGAGCGAGAGCGACGGTAGGTCGCGCACGCGAGGAGCAAAAAGGAGCAGCGACCGTGATCGACGAAACCCTCTTCGACGCCGAAGAGAAGATGGAGAAGGCGGTGTCGGTGGCGCGCGACGACCTGTCGTCGATCCGCACCGGCCGAGCCAACCCCGGGATGTTCAACCGCATCCACGTTGACTACTACGGTTCGGCCACCCCGATCACCCAGCTGTCGAGCATCAACGTTCCCGAGGCACGGCTCGTGGTCATCAAGCCTTACGAGGCGAACCAGTTACGCAACATCGAGGACGCGATCCGCAACTCCGACCTCGGGGTCAATCCCACCAACGACGGAAATGTCATCCGGGTCGCCATTCCGCAGCTGACCGAGGAACGTCGGCGCGACCTCGTCAAGCAGGCCAAGGCCAAGGGTGAGGACGCGAGGGTCACGGTGCGCAACATCCGCCGCAAGGCGATGGAGGAACTGCATCGCATCAAGAAGGACGGCGAGGCCGGCGAGGATGAGGTGAGCCGCGCCGAGAAGGACCTCGACAAGACCACGCACACCTACACGAATCAGGTCGACGAGCTGGTCAAGCACAAAGAAGGCGAGCTGCTGGAGGTCTAGTGACCGATCAGCGAGCGACTCCTGTGGCAGACACTGACGCCGGCCCGACCGAGCCGCCTAAGAAGGTATCCCGCGCCGGCCGAAATCTGCCGGCCGCGATCGGTGTGGGCGTCCTGTTGGGCGCGATGGCGATCGTGATCCTGCTTTTCGCACCCAAGGGATGGCTACCTGTGCTGGCGGTGGCGATGCCCATCGCCACCCATGAGGTCGTTCGCAGGCTGCGAGAGGCCGGCTACGACCTTCCCGTGATTCCGCTGTTGATCGGCGGTCAGGCGATGATCTGGCTGACGTGGCCCTACGGCCCTGCCGGGCTCCTGGGGGCATACGGCGGAACGATCGTGGTGTGCATGGTGTGGCGCTTGGTCGGGCAGGGTCTGCGCGAGCAGCCGGTGAATTATCTGCGCGATATTTCGGCGACGGTGCTGCTCGCGACGTGGGTGCCGCTGTTCGCCAGCTTCACTGCGCTGTTGATCTTCCAGGACCACGGTGGCATCCGAACGTTCACGGTGATCGCGACCGTCGTATTCGCCGACATCGGCGGTTACGTCGCCGGAGTGTTGTTCGGGAAGCATCTGATGGTGCCGGCGATCAGCCCGAAGAAATCGTGGGAGGGGCTGGGCGGCTCGCTGCTCTTCGGAATCACAGCATCCGTGTTGACGGTGGCGTTCTTACTGGACAAGCCCGCCTGGGTCGGCGTGCCGCTTGGGCTGATGCTGGTGATCACCGGCGTGCTGGGTGACCTGGTCGAGTCCCAGGTCAAGCGCGACCTCGGGATCAAGGACATGGGCACGCTGCTACCCGGTCACGGGGGCATCATGGACCGGATCGACGCGATGCTGCCGTCGGCCGTCGCCGGTTGGATCGTGCTGACGCTGCTGGCGTGACACCCTGGCGTTCAGCCGGCACGCCATCGCTCCGACGACGAGCCCGACCGCGATTCCGATGTCCGGCCGCTGGCCCAGCATCAACCACGACAGCAGACCCGCTACCGCGGGAATGACCGCGAACAGCATCGCGACAGCGGCGGCGCCGTAGTTGTTGATCGCGCGTACGTAGAGCGTCATGCACAAGGTGGCGTTGAGGAGCACGACGGCCGTGAGCGCGCCCGCCGCCTTCCACGGGTCGGTCACCGTGAACGGCATGACCGTGGCCAGCACGGCCACCGGCAGCAGGGCGACGGCGTTCTGCAGCGCCGCTGTTGCCCGGAAGTCCACGCTGGAACAGAACCGCTGCTGATAGACCCCGCCCGCGGCCAGGCTGACCAGCGCGACGAGCAGCAGCAGCACGACGGTGTCGACTCCGCCGATGGTGTACAGCCGTCCCGCGCAGGCGGCCAGCACCGCGAGAACACCGAGAACCAATGCGCCGACCCGCGTCCAGGTCAGGCCCTCGCCGAGAAACGCCGTCGCGAGCAGGGCGGTGACGACGGGATTCATCGAGATGATCACCGCGCCCAGCACCGCGGGCGCCCCGTGCATCAGCGCCAGATACAGACAGATGAACTGCAACGCCTGGGTGAGCAGTCCGGTGACCAAGACATGCACCAGGGTGCGACCTGTGGGCCACGTCACACGGGCGATGAACGCCCACCCGGACAGGATCGCGCCGGCCAGCCCGAACCGGAATACCAGCACCGCCATCGGCGACATCGCTGAAACAGCAAGCGCGCCAATGGGATACCCGAGCGCATAGAAGAACGTCAAATTCGACGCGGTGCGTAACGGCATCGGGGGCAGGGCCATGGATCCCATGGTTGCGATCAACGCCTGTCGTCGCCAATCAATTTCGGCCACTCTCAGATGAGATACTGACAGCACATCATGCCCACGTCTTTGCCCCTGGTTTTCGACGCTCCGCGACGCGCCATGCCGCCGCGGCACCTCGCTGACCTCGACGAGGCCGGCCGCGCGGCGGCCGTCGCGGACCTGGGGTTACCTGCGTTTCGGGGCAAGCAGCTGGCCAACCAGTACTACGGCCGGTTGATCGCCGACCCGCGTCAGATGACCGATCTGCCCGCCGCGGTGCGCGAACAGGTCGCCGACGCCCTGTTCCCGCGCCTGCTCGACGCGGTCCGCGAGATCGAGTGCGACGCCGGCGAGACGCGAAAGATGCTGTGGCGGGCGATGGACGGCACGACGTTCGAGTCGGTGTTGATGCGGTACCCGCAGCGGAACACGGTGTGCATCTCCTCGCAGGCGGGCTGCGGGATGGCGTGCCCGTTCTGCGCGACGGGTCAGGGCGGGCTGACGCGCAACCTGTCGACGGCGGAGATCCTCGAGCAGGTGCGTGGGGCGGCGGTGGAGTTGCGCGATCGCGACCACGGCAGGTTGTCGAACATCGTGTTCATGGGGATGGGTGAACCGCTGGCCAACTACCACCGGGTGCTGGCGGCGGTGCGCCGCATCACCGCGGCACCGCCGCACGGGTTCGGCATCTCGGCGAGGTCGGTGACCGTGTCGACGGTGGGGCTGGCCCCGGCGATCCGCAAGCTTGCGGACGAGCGGCTCGGCGTCACGCTGGCGCTGTCACTGCACGCGCCGGACGACGAACTGCGCGACACGCTCGTCCCGGTCAACAATCGGTGGAAGGTCTCCGAAGCCCTTGACGCGGCGCGGTATTACGCCGACGTGACCGGGCGACGGGTGTCGATCGAATATGCGTTGATACGCGACATCAACGACCAGCCGTGGCGGGCAGATCTCTTAGGCAAGCGGCTGCACGGCGCGTTGGGACCGCTGGTGCACGTCAACGTCATCCCGTTGAACCCAACGCCGGGCAGCGAGTGGGACGCCAGCCCGAAGGCGGCGGAGCGGGAGTTCGTCAAACGGGTCCGCGAACGCGGCGTTTCATGCACGGTGCGCGACACGCGTGGCCGCGAAATCGCGGCGGCCTGTGGGCAATTGGCAGCCGAGGGCTGACTGGGCTGCAGGCTTTGGGGACACATTCGGATTTGTCCGCGTAGCGAGCGACAAGAGCCCTACAGCCGCGTACCGCCGAGCCACAAGGGTTTCACTGCGGCACGCAATGCCATCACGCGGTGGTAGATCCGGTACTCAGTGCCGCGCGGTACGTATCCGGGGCCGTACAGGCCGCGGGCCAGCCGGCGAACCCTGCCCCGTCGCCGTTCCCAGCGCAGCGCATCCGACACCTGTTTCGACGCCCGCCCGCCGATGTCGAAGCCTTGCCACTTCGTCGCCTTGATGAGCTCGTCGACGGTCGTGGGTCCGTGTTGCAACAGGTACAGCGTGAGCGCGTAGCGCAGTTCCATCCCCTGCAGTCGATGTCTGGCCTCCATCGTCGAACGGTGGCATGCGCCTCCGACATGTCCCGATGTTGTCGCTCGCTACGCGGACAAAATCACAGATGTGGTTCCGGAGCGCCGGTCGGCGAGTTCACGAACCACACGTTCTCCTCGCGGTGGTGACGACTGCGCCACCCATCCGGCGCGCGGACCAGTTCGTGGTGGGGGATCCGGCGGCAGCACCCGCAGACGAGTAGTCGATGTAGGCATCGTGCCGACCTCGTCCATCAACCGGGCATCCCGATCGTCTTGGCGTCGAGGTATTCCTTATAGCCTTCCTCGCCGTTTCGGTAGCCGAGCCCGCTCTGCTTGGTTCCGCCGAACGGGCTGCCGATCCCGAAATGGCTCCTGCCGTTGATCGTGACGTTGCCCGTACGCATCCGCTTGGCCACCTCGAACGCCCGGTCGACGTCGGCGCTACTGACCTCACCGGACAGCCCGTAGATGGTGCTGTTGGCGATCGCGACGGCATCGTCGTCGCTGTCGTACGGCGTGACCGTCAGCACCGGGCCGAAGATCTCCTCCTGGGCGACCTGCGAATCCGGATCGACGTCGGCCAACAGCGTCGGCTGCACGTAATAGCCCGTGGGAAGGTTCTCGGGGACACCGCCACCGGTGACCAGCCGCGCCCCCGAGTCGATGCCACTCTTGATCAGTCCGAGCACCTTCTGCCGTTGCGTCTCGCTGATCTGCGGCCCCTGCATATTGCCCGGTGTCCACGGGTCGCCGACCGGGAAGTTCTCCATCGCGCCCTTGAGGATGGCCAGCCCCTCGTCATAGCGGCTGCGCGGCAACAGGATTCGACTGGGCAGGATGCAGCTCTGGCCCGACATCACACACGCCATCATCGCCGCCATCGGCAGCGCCGAGTTGAAATCCGCGTCGTCGAGCACGACGTGCGCCGACTTGCCGCCCAACTCCAGCAGCGTTTTCTTCACGGTCGACGCACCTGCGGCCAGGATCGCCCGGCCGGTCGCCGTCGAGCCGGTGAACGTGATCATGTCGACGCGCGGGTCGGCCGACAGCGCGGCACCCACCTCGTTCGCGTTGGACACCACCACGTTGAACACCCCGGCCGGAATGTCGGTCTCCTCAGCCACGATCCGGCCGTACTCACTGCCCGACCACGGGGTGAGTTGCGCCGGCTTGAGCACTACCGTGTTGCCCGCCATCATGGCGGGAACGGTTTCGGCGACGTTGAGGTATAACGGCACGTTCCACGGCGTGATCGCGCCGACGACGCCGACCGGCTCGTAGTGGATCTTGCGCCGGGCCGCCCCCAGAGGCGTCTCGTGCAGCCCGTTGTCGACCAGGTACTCGAACGCGCGGCCATGCTCGGCCCAGTGCGTCACCTCCGCAATGGGGCTCTCGATCTGGCTGCCGCTCACCGTCACGGGGCAGCCGACCTCGGTGACCAGGACGCGACGCAGCCGCTCCTTGTTGCGTTCCAACGCGCCGTGCAGCTGGGTCAGGCAGTGATAGCGGAACTCCAGATCTCGCGACCAGTCGGTCTCGTCGAACGCCCGCCGCGCTGCCCGGACCGCACGCGCCATGTCCTCGACCGTTCCGTCGGTCGCCTGACCGGCCACCTGTTCGCTGGCCGGATGGATGACGTCGAATGTCGCTCCACCGCTTGTGAACTGCAATTCGCCGTCAATGAGCATCCGCTCGTCACCGGCCAACACGCCGGTGTCAGTCTGCACTCCCGTCATGGGTGACAGCTTTACAAACTCAAGCCGAAATGTCAGCTGTTCTGCTTGATACCCGCCGCATGGCGAAGCTGGGCGAGGAACTGGTCATCGTCGTCGCTGCGGACGATGTAATGCGACACCGCAACGCGAATCGCGGTCGCGGCCTTGACCGCTCCGCCTGCGCCGGGCATCAACTTCAGCAAGCGTGCCCGCATGACGGGAAGGATCCTGCCCAGCTGGGCGATGACGACCTCAGGCTCGATGTCGACCAGTCGGACGCCCGAATACGAGTGCTGGTACTCGACGATGAACCGCAGCGCGCCGTCCAGCTTCTCCGTTCCACGCAGACCGGCCGTCGCCCGGCTGATGCCGTTGTCGAACATCTCGCGCTCGAAGACGCCGAACGCGTCGAGCAGTTCACCCTTGGAGGCAAACCAGCGGTATAGCGTCGGCCGGGAGACCCCGGCCTGCAGTGCCACCTCCGAAAGACTCAGCTTCGTCTGACCACTGCGACCGAGCACTTCTGCGGTCGCGACAAGGATCCGGTGCCTCGTCGAGGTGTCCTCAACGCCTCCGGCTGCGTCGCGTAGCGGTTCGTTCACTTCCAAGACCTCAATCGTTTGGTCCAGATGATCCTAGATGGTTGATCACAGTGACTTCTCAAGCAGCGAGACCGTGTCGAGGTCTCCGAGCGCGGCGATCGCGCGTCGCAGACCCTCCACAGTGATGGCCTCCGACTGCATGCCACCCATTCCCAACACGATGGACGTCGCAACGTAGGGATACAGGGCGCCCTGCCGGTAGCGGTCCCACAGCTCGTCGCGGTCCAGCTCGGGCCCGCCTGCCGCGCCGAGTGCGCGGCGGTAGTCGTCGAGCAGTTCGCGTTCACAGGCCTGCCGGTCGGCGGTGGTCATGCTGGTGATCAGGGTGTAGGCCAGTTCGCGGCTCGGGTGGCCGCGCCGCACGGCCTGCCAGTCGAACAGCCCCGTCTCACCGTTGCGGAAGTAGACGTTTCCGGGATGGGCGTCGCCGTGCATGACCGTGTGTGGCGGCGTATCGATGAGTCTGGCGACCGCGCGGTAATTGTCGTCGATGAATCGACCGTCTTCGACGGGGATGTCGGTGCGTTCCGCGATCCGGCGCGCGGACGTCTTGAGCAGGGGGCCGGTGAGTAGCGAGGCGCTGTCGGCCGATGCGGTGTGCAGCCAGCCGGGCGGGCGGCCCCAGAACGTTGCATGCAGACGTGCGTGCAGTTCGACGATCGCGCCGGCCTGGCCCCTGTCCAGCGGATGCAGGGTATCCGGGAATTCGCAGTTGTCGGCCGCGAGATCCTCCAGCACGAGCACGAAGCGGCCCGTCAGCGGATCGAACGCCGACCCGTACGCCTTGGGCAAGCCGGTGAGTTCCGGCGCGAGCTGGCTGTAGAAACGCGTCTCGGTGTCGGCGAGACGGCCGAGTTCACCCATCAGGCGGGTCGCGGTGGTCTCGGCGGCCATCTTCACGAAAACGGAAGCCGGAACGCCGTCCCCGGTGAGCGCCAGTCGGGCTCGCGATGACGTGCCCGCGTCGCCGCCGATGACCACGACCGACATGACGGTGCGTCCCATGATCTGTGAGAGCGCCTTCGCGTCGAGATCGCCGATGGTTCGGGGCAGCGATCGAACGCGGCCGACGACCGCGTCAGTAGCGATACGTTGTACACCGCGGCCAAGATGCGACGCCAGGCCGACGATCGGGGCAACGCGATTCACCTCGCTATATTTACAAAATAGGCGCGAATTGTAAAGTGCATGCGAGAGAGGATGACGATGGCTGGACCGATGGAGGGCGTCAAGGTCGTCGAACTCGGCGTTTGGGTGGCGGGTCCCGCCGCCGGCGGAATTCTCGCCGACTGGGGTGCAGACGTCATCAAGATCGAGCCGCCGACGGGAGACCCGGCCCGCATGTTCGGCCGAATGCTCGGCATCGAGGACGTGAGCCCGCCGTTCGAGATGGACAATCGCGGCAAGCGCAGCATCGTACTCGACCTGACCACCGACGACGGCCGGGCGACCGCGTTCGAATTGCTCAGCGGCGCAGATGTTTTCCTCACCAACGTCCGGCCCGCCGCGTTGCGCCGCACGGGGTTGGATTTCGACACGGTAGCCGCCGACAATCCTGGCCTGGTGTACGGCCTGATCACCGGATACGGCGAGAGCGGAGCCGACGCCGACCGCGCCGCCTACGACGTCGCCGCGTTCTGGGCCAGGGCCGGACTCGCGCATCTACTGACCCGCCCTGGTGACACACCGCCATTTCAGCGGGGTGGCATGGGTGACCACGCGGTCGGGATGACGTTGACGGCGGCGGTGTGCGCAGCCCTGGTCGCGCGGGCGCGAACGGGGAAGGGGCAGTTGGTCAGCACCTCTCTGTACCGGCAGGGCGCCTACACCGTCAGCTTCGACCTCAACACGTTTCTGCTGTCCGGGCATTCCATCGCGATCGGTCAACGGGAGACGATGGGCAACCCGTGCATGAACAACTATGCGGCGGCCGACGGACGGCGCTTCTGGGTCGTGGGCCTGCAGGCCGGGCGCCACTGGCCGCCGCTGTGCCGCGCCGTGGGGCGGCCCGACTGGCTGACGGATCCGCGCTTCGGCACTGCACACTCGCGCGCCGCAAACGCCGTCGAGCTCATCGGCGAGCTGGACGAGATCTTCGCGACCAAGCCCCTCGACGAATGGGCGAAAGTCTTTGCAGCAGAACCGGACTTCTTCTGGGCGCCGATCAACTCGATCGAGGATGTGATCGCCGACGAGCAGTTCCACGCAGCAGGCGGCGTAGTCTACGTGCCCGACGACGACTCAACAGTGCCCATGATCGCCACGCCGGCGGATTTTCACGGCACGCCATGGGAGCCGCGTTCGGCCGCACCCGAACTCGGAGAGCACACCGATGAAATCCTCGCCGAACTCGCAAAGACAGCCTTTACAGATTGAGCCAAAACTGTCACGCTGTCGGAATGACCGTGGAGACGGGCCCGTTGCGTCAACTCCACGCCGGCGGGGATGGTCACGATGGGCCTTCGGGCGAGTAGTGCTTAATGCGCGCCGCGTGCCGGAGCTGGTTCAGGAAGTCGTCGTCATCGTCGCTGCGGACCAGGTAGTGCGAAACCGCCACGCGGACGGCCGTCGCCACCGCAAGGGCGGGATCGGGCCCTGGCGCGAGCCGTTCGAGTCGATGTCGCATCAGCGGTATCACCCGCGACAGTCGCTTGATGACGCGGGCCGGTTCGATGTCGATCATTCGCAATCCGGGGTAGGACTGCTGGTACGCGACGATCACGCGCAACGCCGCGTCGAGCCTTTCGCATTCCGGAAGGTCGGCGGTCGCCTCGGCAACGGCGCGCTCGTAGTACTGCCGCTCCCACACCACGAAGGCGTCGAGCAGCTCCCATCTTCGAGGCGAACCATCGGTAGAGCGTCGGACGCGAAACCCCGGCCCGCAGTGCGACCTCGGAGAGGCTCAGCTTCGTCATGCCGTTGCGGCCGAGCACCTCGGCGGTGGCAGCCAGTATCCGCTCTCGCGACGACCGGTCGGCCACGGCTAACGCTTCCTCCACCGTCATAGCTTTACAAATTTTTGTCGAAGTGTCACGCTGAACGTGTGACGGCAGCGGCGGTGCAGGAACGTGAACACAGTCCGATCGACATCACGTCACATGACTTCTGGAGTTGGCCTTTCGCGGTGCGCGACGAGACGTTCGCGCAACCCCGCCCAGCGCGATTGGCTGATGGAGGATTTCGAGAACCGAATCGGCCCCGCCGTCGAAGAATTCGTGCGCTGGTCATCGCCCGTCCTGCAGTTCGCCCGCTTCGTTACCGAGGACACGGAGATCAACGGGTACCCGGTCGGCGCCGGTGACAGGGTCGGCCTGTTCTATTGCTCAGCGAACCGCGACGAGTCGGTTTTCGACGAGCCGGGCCAGTTCAAACTGCAACACTCACCCAATCCGCACCTCCGCTTCGGTGGCAGCGGGCCGCACTTCTGCCTGGGCAACCAGCTGGCGAAGACGGAGTTGCGAAACCTGTTCCGCGAGTTGCTGACTCGGCTGAAGACGGTGGAGTTCGGTCAAGCGCCTTCCGGCGTTCGTCCAGTAGGAGATATCATGCGGGTCGAAGTCGACCTCGATAAGTGCACCGGACACGGCATCTGCGAATCGATCGCCGACGACGTGTTCGAGGTGCAGGACGACGGCACCGTGCTGATCCACGAGAATGAACGGCCGGAGACGGATCGTGACCGGATGCAGCAGGCCGTAACGCAGTGCCCGGCAGCAGCTTTGCGCCTAGTGGATTAGTGCCGAAAGTGTATTCCGGCAGAGAAACGCGCCCGAGTACGGGCCTGCTGGAATACCGTTTCGGCGAACTAGCGGGTCGGGCGGGGGCGGACCAGCACCGACTGCTGGATGGCTCCGATGGCGCCGTTCTCGTCGAACAGTGTGCCGATCGTGGTGCCGATGCCGTCCGGCCCGTAGTTGGTCTCCGCCCGAATACCGATCCACTCGCCCTCGGGGATCCGGTGCACATGGACGGCCAGGTCGGTGTTCATGAACGTCCATTTCCTGATGTCGATCTGCGGGCCGATGCCGTTGGCATCGTCGGCGACCGTGAACAAGCGCTCCAGCGGTGTCATGTTCTCGCCGTTGACGAGATCGACCGTGAAGATTCGCCGCTCGGATAGCGACCCATTCGCGCCGATAGCGAACGCGGTCAACCGGCGACCGACGGACTCGGCGACCATCAGCGTCTTGCCGTCGGGAGTGATGACCATCCCGTTGGGAAAATCGAGGTCGCCGGCTACGACCGTGACCGTCTCGTCCGGGTCGACCCGCACGATGACGCCGCCCTCACGAGCCTGGGATCCGACGTACGCACG
>DASQCE010000054.1:0-5409 GCA_035634855.1 Mycobacterium sp. | reverse complement strand
TGGAGATCATTTCGCACGTGCACCCCGCCGGATCGACCGAGCAATTCGGCGCTGAGCTGGCGGACCGCACTGTTAGAACGCTCACATATGCGGTCGGCGACGAGACGAAAGCCGTCGCAGCGATCTTCGCCCTCTGAGTCGGTTCCGTTTAACAGTACGGGCGTACTGACCAGCCAAAATCCCGTTACCGACGAGTAGCTACTGAACCGGTACAGTCGTAGCCGCATTCGCAATATTAGCAAGTTAACCGTTGGCGTTGGCGAAAATTGGCAATCGAAACTAGTGGACCTGCGGTTATGCGGTGGTGCATGCTCGACTCAGCACATCAGTGAAGGTGCTGGGGCGTTAACAACCAACGTGAGTGAGTACGCCTCCAGCGACTTGTAAAAGAAGGAGCACCAATGTCCACCGTTGGCACGCCGAAGTCGCCCGAACAGATCCAGCACGACTGGGACACCAATCCGCGGTGGAAGGGCATCACCCGCAGCTACACCCCCGCCGACGTGGTGGCCCTGCAGGGCTCGGTCGTCGAGGAGGCCACGCTGGCCCGCCGCGGTGCAGAGGTGCTGTGGGAACAGTTGCACGACATGGAGTTCGTCAACGCGCTCGGCGCGCTGACCGGCAACATGGCCGTGCAGCAGGTGCGCGCCGGTCTGAAGGCCATCTACCTGTCGGGTTGGCAGGTCGCCGGTGACGCGAACCTGTCCGGCCACACCTACCCCGACCAGAGCCTGTATCCGGCCAACTCGGTGCCGCAGGTCGTGCGCCGGATCAACAACGCGCTTCTGCGCGCCGACGAGATCGCCAAGGTCGAGGGCGACCGCTCGGTCGAGAACTGGCTCGTGCCGATCGTCGCCGACGGCGAAGCCGGCTTCGGTGGCGCGCTGAACGTCTACGAGCTTCAGAAGGCCATGATCGCCGCAGGAGTCGCGGGGTCGCACTGGGAGGATCAGTTGGCCTCGGAGAAGAAGTGCGGCCACCTGGGTGGCAAGGTGTTGATCCCGACCCAGCAGCACATCCGCACATTGACCTCGGCCCGCCTCGCGGCGGATGTCGCCGACGTGCCAACGGTCGTGATCGCCCGCACCGACGCCGAGGCGGCGACGCTGATCACCTCCGACGTCGACGAGCGCGACCAGCCGTTCATCACCGGTGAGCGGACCAAGGAAGGCTTCTACCGGGTGAAGAACGGCCTCGAGCCGTGCATCGCCCGCGCCAAGGCCTACGCGCCGTACTCCGACCTGATCTGGATGGAGACCGGCACCCCGGACCTCGAGCTGGCCAAGCAGTTCGCTGAGGGCGTCCAGGCCGAGTTCCCGGACCAGATGCTGGCGTACAACTGCTCGCCGTCGTTCAACTGGCGCAAGCACCTCGACGACGCGACCATCGCGAAGTTCCAGAAGGAGCTCGGTGCGATGGGCTTCAAGTTCCAGTTCATCACCCTGGCAGGCTTCCATGCCCTGAACTACTCGATGTTCGATCTGGCCTACGGCTACGCCCGCAACCAGATGAGCGCCTACGTCGAGCTGCAGGAGCGTGAGTTCGCCGCCGAGGAGCGGGGCTACACCGCCACGAAGCACCAGCGCGAGGTTGGCGCCGGCTACTTCGACCGGATCGCCACCACGGTGGACCCGACCTCGTCGACCACCGCTCTGACCGGTTCGACTGAAGAGGGTCAGTTCCACTGACGATGAGTGGGCGCGGCCCGCGAAGCGGAAGTGGGACCGACGGCAGAAGCCACTGACGATGAGTGGGCGCGGCCCGCGAAGCGGAAGTGGGACCGAAGGCGGAAGCCACTGACGATGAGTGGGCGCAGGCCCTGCCCGCGGTGTTGGGCGGGGCCTGATGCTAAGGGACAGGAGATGTAAGTGAGCGATCAAATTGAACGCGTAGGCGTGATCGGTGCGGGCCAGATGGGCGCGGGGATCGCCGAGGTGTCGGCAAGGGCCGGCGTCGACGTCATGGTCTACGAGCCCACCGAGGCGCTGACCACCACGGGCACGGCGCGCATCACCAAGTCGCTCGAGCGCGGCGTGAGCGTCGGCAAGATCACCGAACGCGAGTGCACCGCGGCACTGGCCAAGCTGAAGTTCACCACAAGCCTGGCCGATCTGTCCGATCGTCAGCTGGTCATCGAAGCTGTCATCGAGGACGACGCCGTCAAGGGCAAGATCTTCGCCGAACTCGACAAGCTCATCACCGATCCCAACGCGGTGCTTGCGTCGAACACGTCGAGCATCCCGATAATGAAAATCGCTGCGGCGACAAAGAATCCGGGACGTGTGCTCGGCCTGCACTTCTTCAACCCGGTGCCGGTGCTGCCGCTGGTCGAACTGGTCAGCACGCTCGTGACCTCGGACGCGGCCGTCGCGCGCACCGAGCAGTTCGCGAGCAACGTGCTGGGCAAGCAGGTGGTTCGCTGCAGCGACCGGTCCGGGTTTGTGGTCAATGCATTGCTGGTGCCGTATCTGCTGTCGGCCATCCGGATGGTGGAAGCCGGTTTCGCGACGGTCGAGGATGTCGACAAGTCTGTCATCGCCGGCCTGTCGCATCCGATGGGACCGCTGCGGCTGTCCGACCTCGTCGGGCTGGACACGCTGAAACTGATCGCAGACAAGATGTTTGAGGAATTCAAGGAGCCGCACTACGGCCCGCCGCCGCTCCTGCTGCGGATGGTCGAGGCAGGCCAGCTCGGAAAGAAGTCCGGCCAGGGCTTCTACAAGTACTGAACGAGCGCGCGTCGGACGTGCGCGAGGATTTCCGCGCGGTCGTATCGCAGCTGCCGTGCGCCGACTCGCACGACGATCCAGCCTTGTGCGGCAAGGTATTCCAGCCGCTCGATATCCTCGGCATGGCGGTTCGGGTCTGTCCAATGCTGTTCGCCGTCATACTCGACGCCGACCTTCCATTCGGGCCAACCCATATCGATGCGGCGCCTCCATCGGCTGGGTACAAAGCGTTGCGTAGCTGACGTATGCCGCGTGCACCGGATAGCTGTCCGCAATCTGCACGTCTGCCGATGTCATAGACGGTTCTGGCAGGGGTTGTGCAGAAGATGCTCTGCACCGTGCAGATCTCGTCATCAGCGATCGCCCCGTTGTGGACGATGATGCCGGGCGGCGCCGGCTGCCTGACGCGGGCAAGTTCTGTCGGCGAATCATCGGGCAGCCACCGAGTGCCATGCATCCCTGCTGCCGAGTGTCCAATCAGCGCGGTCTCGCGGCGCGACCACAGCCTCCCAACGGGGCCAACTGTTGCAAACGCCTCAAGAATCCGCGGCCGAAATCCGTCAAAAACCGTAGTCTCGGCGCATTAGGCGCCTGCTAGCCGCTTCCTTTCGGCCTTGACGTCGAAATCCGGTGGCGGCCATGACATATTGAGACCTTTGAGCGCCTCGATGAGCAGCTCGGTGATCGCCAGCCTGCTGTACCACTTTTTGTCGCACGGCACGATATGCCACGGTGCGTAGTCCGTCGACGTCCTGTCGAGGACTGCCTGATATGCCTCCTCGTACTTGGGCCACAACAGGCGTTCATCGATGTCGGCCGGGTTGTACTTCCAGTACTTGTCGGGCCGTTGCAGGCGTTGCGACAGCCGTTTCTTCTGCTCGTTGAGCGAGACGAACATCGCGACCTTGACCAGCGTGGTGCCGCTGTCGACGAGGTTTTTCTCGAACCGGTTGATCTCGTCGTAGCGCTTGCCCCACACCTCCGGCGGGACGAGGTTGTGCACCCGGACGATCAGCACGTCCTCATAGTGCGAGCGGTCGAAAACGCCGATGTGCCCGGGGGGTGGGAGCGCCCGGCGGATGCGCCACAGATAGTGGTGCGCCAACTCCTCCTTGGTCGGCTCGCCGAAGCTCACGTACCGGACCCCTTGTGGATTCGCCCCTCCCACAACGTGCTTAACGATTCCACCCTTGCCGGCGGTGTCCATGCCCTGCAGCACGAGAAGCACCGAGCGGGTGTCGCCGGACCGGCTGTTGGCGTAGAGCATCTCCTGCAACTCCGCGAACCGGATGTTGCGCTCTTCCTGCAGCGTCGGCGCGTCGGCCTTGGTGCCGCGGAAGCCCGGAGTCGCGTTCGTCTGGATGTCACCCACTTTGTCGCCTGGGCGGAACATCAGCTCCGAGTGGGGTTCGTGCGTCCACAACGACGGCAGGTCGGCATTGTCGCTCATTCGGTCAGTCAAGCAGTCGCGACGGCAGAACGGGCGACGGATGAGGACCTTCGCGGAACTTCTCCAACGATCCGCCGACCTCGACGATGCCGCACAGCGCGTTCCACGACAGCATCGTCAGATAGTCGATCAGCTCGTCGCCGGTCATCCGCGGGTTCGACATCCACGAGTGGGTGGCGAGCTGCACGCCGCCGACGGTGTGAAACGCCCACGGCTCGACGCCCCCGGTGTCCATGCCGACCTCCGACATGCGGTGGCGCAGCATCACCGCGAGCATCCGGGCGATGATCCGCTCGGAGTCCGCGACGGCCTTGCTCCTGCTGGCCGAGTTGTTCGCCATGACGAACTCGTAGGGCTCCGGCTCGGCGGCTACCGTCTCGACATAGACGCGGATGATTTCACGCGTCAGGGCATAGCCGTCCAGATTCGACGACAGCGCCGCGGCCATGTTCGGGATCAGCGTGGTCTGGGCGAACCGCATCATCACGGCTGTCGTCAGGTCGTTCTTGTCGACGAAGTACCGGTAGAGAACCGTCTTCGACACCCCGATATCGGAGGCGATCTCGTCCATGCTGACGTTGCTGCCGCGGCGCCGAATCGCTTCGAGGGTTCCGTCGACCAGCTCATTACGGCGCTCCACCTTGTGTTGGTGCCAGCGCCGCTTGCGTCCATCGGTCTTGACCGCCACCGGCGGGGTCTGCTGTGCCACTATCCCCGGGATCCGTTCTGTATTTCCCTTGATAGTACGGCTGATCTTGTTCTAAGGGCTTGTGGACCGGCCCGTGCCGTTGTAGCGGATGATGCAGGAGTGGCACACAGACCGGACGTCGGCAGGCGACAAACGACGCCCCAGCCGCCGTCCCCTCGCCCGAGTTTCGCCGAGTCGTTAGCGGGAGCCGACTCCGCCGCCGACGCAGAGCGCCGCCGCGGCCTGCGGCGGATGAAGGTTGTCGCGCTCAGCTTTCTCGTCGGTGCCACTGTGGTCTTCCTCTGCTGCAGCTGGGCCCAGGCCAACGGCGCCGACGCCTGGGTCGGCTATGTCAAAGCCGCCGCCGAAGCGGGCATGGTCGGCGCGCTTGCCGACTGGTTCGCGGTCACCGCGCTGTTCAAATACCCACTGGGCATCCCGATCCCGCACACCGCGATCATCAAGCGCAAGAAAGACCAGCTCGGCGAGGGCCTCGGTGCGTTCGTACGGGAGAACTTCATGTCGCCGGAGGTCGTGGAAAC
>DASQCE010000053.1:0-4797 GCA_035634855.1 Mycobacterium sp. | reverse complement strand
ACGGCATCCGGCCATCGGCCGGGTGCGCACCGCGGCGGACGCCACCCTTGCGCTGCGCGAGTTGCACGAGGGAGGCGTCGACGCGGTGTTCCTGGATATCAACATGCCGGGGCTGTCGGGTCTGGAACTGGCTGCCGTGCTGTCGAACTTCGCTCAGCCGCCGGCGGTGGTATTTGTGACAGCCCACGACGACAAAGCGGTCGCCGCGTTCGACGTCGGCGCGGTCGACTACCTGCTCAAGCCGATTCGAAGCGATCGACTCGATGAGGCCGTGCGGCGGGTCGCCGCGACCCGTCCGTCCGAACCGACTCCGGTTGTCACCGAGGACCGCGGCCAAGACCACGACGTGATCCCGGCGGAAGTCGGCGGGGTCACGCACTTGGTGCGTCGGGACACCATCGGATGGGTGGAAGCCGAAGGCGACTATTCCCGGCTGCACTCGAAGTCCGGCGCCCACCTGGTGCGCATCCCCCTGAGTACGCTCGAAACCCGTTGGGCGGATGCAGGTTTCCAACGCGTGCACCGTTCCTACCTGGTGTCGCTGTCGATGGTGACCGGGATGCGCAGCACGGGCGGGTCGGTGCTGGTCCGGCTTCGCGCCAATGGCGCATCGCCGGCTGTGGAGCTGCCGGTCAGCCGCCGACAGGTGCGTGAGTTGCGGGACCGGCTGATCCGGGATCCGATGCGCGGCTACCGCTCGGCACGTGGCGATGAGTAGCCCTCGGCCGCCGCGGGAACGGGTGGTGCTGGCCCATCGCAGGGGGGCTCGCATCGTGCGCACCCGTGTCGAGGTCGAGGAACAGACCGAGGTCGGCGATGCGCTGGTCCGCGGACTGGTGCGGGCTCAGCTCGGGCTGGCGCTGCGGCTGGCAACGGTGGTGATGTCCGCGGTGCTCGTCATCCTCGTGGGCGGTCGCCTTTTCCCGGTACTCATCACGACGGCGGTGTTCGGTATCAGGCTGAACTGGTTGCTTCTCGCGGTGTTGTCGTATCCGCTGCTATACGTGGTCGGCCGGCTCTACGTGCGGCTCGCCGAGCAGGGTGAGCATGACATCGTCCGCGTGGTCGACGAGGAACCGTGACCGTGGCGTCCTCGGTTGCGCTCACCGCGGCGGCACTTCTGGCCGCCGCGGTAGCCACCGTGGCGCTCGGCGTTTACGGGGGACGGCTGTCGCGGACCACGTCGGACTTCCTGGTCGCCTCCCGCACCGTCGGTTCCCGCTGGAACGCTGCAGCGATATCCGGTGAATATCTCTCGGCGGCATCGTTTCTCGGCGTTGCAGGGTTGGTCGCCAAGTATGGCGCCGACGCGCTGTGGTACCCCATCGGCTTCACCGCCGGCTACCTCGGACTGTTGATGTTCGTCGCCGCGCCGCTGCGCCGTTCCGGCGCGTACACGGTGCCCGACTTCACCGAATTCCGGCTCGCCTCGCCCCGGCTGCGCACAGCGACCATGCTTTTCGTCGTCGTCATCTGCGTGCTCTATCTCGTCCCCCAGTACCAGGGTGCCGGTTTGACGCTGAACATCCTTCTGGGACTGCCCTTTTGGATAGGGCCAGTGGCGGTTGCCGCGATCGTCATCGCCAACGTAGTCGGCGGCGGGATGCGGTCCGTCACGTTCGTTCAGGCATTCCAGTACTGGTTGAAACTGACCGCAATCGCGATCCCTGCCCTGACCTTGCTGGCTTTGTTCGTCGCCGATCGTCCTCCTCTCGGTGGCCCGCTGCCGCCGAGGGTCGATGAGCACACCACGGTCGCGATCGAAACCGACGTCGTCGTCCAGGTGGACGTGCCCGACGGGGTTACCGTCAGCGGCACCCTCGACGGCAGGCCGGTGCACGACGCAAGGATCACCTCCGCCGGCGAGTACACGCTGGGCGCAGGCACCACGGTCACGCTCGCCGCGGGGGCGGCCACCCCGGTCGTCGCCGGCGCCCCCAGCACCGGTGATGAGTGGATCGGTTCCGGCGGCGGCCTGGGCGGTGCGCATCCGCTGTATCAGGTGCTGTCCATCATCGTCGCCACCTTCCTTGGCACGATGGGACTTCCGCACGTTCTGGTGCGCTTCTACACCAACCCGGACGGGCGGGCTGCGCGGCGCACCGCGCTGGCCGTCATCGCACTGCTGTCGGTGTTTTACGCCTTCCCGACGCTGATGGGTGTCTTCGCGCGACTCTACGTGCCCCAACTTCTGATCACCGGCACCGCCGATGCAGCGGTGCTGCTGATGCCGCAGGCTGCGATCGCTGGCCTGCCCGGGCAACTGCTGGCCGCTCTGGCGGCTGCCGGTGCCATCGCGGCCTTTCTGGCCACCTCGTCGGGTCTGCTGGTGAGCGTCGCCGGGGCGCTGGCCACCGACGTGCTGCGAGGTCGGGTGCGCGACTTCCGGACGGCGGCCCTGATCGGCGGCGCGCTGCCGCTGCCGCTCGCGCTCGCGGCGTCGACCCTGGAACTGTCCCGAAATGTCGGGCTGGTGTTCGCGGTCGCGGCGTCCACGCTGTGCCCGCTGTTGGTACTCGGAATCTGGTGGCGGGGCCTGACTGCGGCGGGCGCCGTCTGTGGTCTGCTGGCCGGAGGTATCGCCTCGGGCGCCGCGGCGGCGCTGACCCTCGTGGGCGGCCTCGACGACACCCTGCTGGGTGGCTGGCCCGCGGTCCTCGCCGGCTACCCCGCCATGTTCAGTGTTCCGCTGGCGTTCGTCGTCATGATCGTGGCAAGCCGGATCACTCGCGCCGCCATCCCGGCGGACACCTCACGCGTCTTCGCCCGCATGCATCTGCCCGAACGCTTGGGCATGAGCGTCGAGCGCGTTCCCGGCGACTGACCCGCGCGCCGTTCGTCGCGCCCGATCGACCGCTTGCCGCACGTCTCGACGGCTTGATCGCGTTGCCGTCGACACATCGGCTCCGTGTGAGGAAGGTCTCAAGGAGCGGCCGGCCGGAGCCGGGTCACAGCAAGGTAGGAGTTCACCAGTGTCACCGACACACCTTGGCGAGCAAGACGCGTCGTCGGCGCATCGAGCCGCTTTCATCGAAACGCAGAAGAGCCCGGAGTTTCAGGAGCTGCGAAGCAGGCTGCGCCGCTTCGTGTTTCCGATGACCGCGTTCTTTCTGATCTGGTATGCGATCTACGTGCTGCTGGGCGCGTTCGCACATGACTTCATGGCCACCAAGGTCATCGGCAACATCAACGTCGGATTAGTGCTCGGGCTCGGGCAGTTCGTGACGACATTTCTCATCACCGGTCTCTATGTGAAGTTTGCCAACAAGGTACTCGACCCGCGTGCCGCGGCCATCCGATCGACGCTGGAAAGTGAGGCATCATGAATCTCCTGGCGGCAGAACACCAAACGGTCGGCAATCCGGTTGCCAACATCGGTATCTTCGCGCTGTTCGTCGTCATCACCCTGTTCGTGGTGATCCGGGCGGGCCGCAAGAAGTCGAGCGCGGCGGAGTTCTTCACGGGCGGACGCGAGTTCAGCGGCCCGCAGAACGGCATTGCGATCGCAGGCGACTACCTTTCCGCAGCGAGCTTTCTCGGCATCGCGGGCGCTATCGCGGTGTACGGCTACGACGGGTTCCTGTACTCCATTGGATTCCTGGTGGCGTGGCTGGTGGCGCTGCTCTTGGTCGCCGAATTGCTGCGCAATACAGGGAAATTCACCATGGCCGATGTGCTGAGCTTCCGGCTCAAGCAGAGGCCCGTCCGGATGGCCGCAGCGACTTCAACGTTGACCGTGTCGCTGTTCTATCTGCTGGCTCAGATGGCAGGCGCCGGAGGGCTCGTCGCGCTGTTGCTCGATATCAAGGGACGCACCGGTCAGAGCGTGATAATCGCGGTGGTCGGTGTGCTGATGATCGTGTACGTGTTGATCGGCGGTATGCGGGGCACCACTTGGGTGCAGATCATCAAGGCTGTATTGCTGATCAGCGGTGCGGCGATCATGACGGTGATGGTGCTGACCAAGTATGGGCTCGACTTCTCGGGCCTCCTCGGCTCGGCGCAATCGGCGATCTCCGGGTCGGCCGACGAGGCCGTCGCCAACCGCGATGTGCTGGCGCCCGGCGCCCAGTACGGCGCATCGACGACATCGAAGATCAATCTGCTCTCGCTGGGCCTCGCGCTTGTGCTCGGCACCGCCGGACTACCGCATGTGCTGATGCGGTTCTACACCGTCCCGACCGCCAAGGAAGCTCGGCGTTCGGTGGTGTGGGCGATCGGTCTGATCGGGGCCTTCTATCTGTTCACGCTCGCACTGGGGTACGGCGCCGCCGCGATCGTCGGCCCGGACCGCATCCTGGCCGCGGCGGGCGGGCAGAACTCCGCCGCACCGCTTCTGGCATTCGAGCTCGGCGGCGTCATCCTGCTCGGCGTCATCTCCGCGGTCGCCTTCGCCACGATCCTGGCGGTCGTCGCCGGACTGACCATCACGGCGTCGACCTCGTTCGCCCACGACGTGTACGCGAGCATGATGAAGAGCCACGAGGTCACCGACGACGAACAGGTGAAGGTCTCCCGAATCACCGCCGTGGTGCTGGGCGTCTTCGCGATCGGGCTGGGCATCCTGGCCAACGGGCAGAACATCGCGTTCCTGGTGGCGCTCGCGTTCGCGGTTGCCGCCGCCGCGAACCTTCCGACGATCGTCTACTCGCTGTACTGGTCACGCTTCAACACCCGCGGCGCACTGTGGAGCATGTACGGCGGTCTGATTTCCACGATCGTCCTGATCGTCTTTTCACCCGCCGTCTCGGGTGCGAAGACGGCGATGTTGCCGAACGTCGACTTCGCCTGGTTCCC
>DASQCE010000052.1:0-5288 GCA_035634855.1 Mycobacterium sp. | reverse complement strand
GCGACGGCGTCGAACTGGACGACGGGCCGGCGCATGTCGACGATTTCGCACTGGTGGACAAAGTGCCAGGCAAAACGCTGGTGCGGGTGACGCTGCACGAGGGCCGCAAACGGATCGTGCGGCGGCTACTGGCGGCGGTCGGACATCCGGTGCAGGAGTTGGTGCGCACCGACATCGGCTCGGTGTCGCTCGGCGACCAACGGCCCGGCAGCATCCGGGTGTTGAGCCGCAAGGAGGTCGGGGAGTTGTACAAGGCGGTGGGCCTGTGAGCTCCTCACTGGTGATCGCGGTCGACGGACCCGCAGGCACCGGAAAGTCTTCGGTGTCACGGAGTTTGGCCCGGTCATTGGGCGCGCGCTATCTGGATACCGGTGCGATGTACCGGATCGTCACGCTCGCGGTTTTGCGGGCGGGGATTGATCTGGACGATGTGGAGGCTGTCAGCGCAGCGGCGGCGGACGTTGACCTTGCAGTCGGGTATGACCCCGACGAGGATCGTTCCTACCTTGCCGGGGAAGATGTTTCGGCCGAGATCCGCGGTGACGAAGTGACCAGGGCGGTGTCGGCGGTATCGGCGGTTCTCGAGGTGCGGTCCAGGTTGGTTCAATTACAGCGCGAGCTCGCGGCGGGCCAGAACAGCGTCGTGGTCGAGGGCCGCGACATCGGCACCGTCGTGCTGCCCGGTGCCGACGTGAAGATCTTTCTGACCGCGTCGGCCGAGGAACGCGCACGGCGGCGCAACGACCAGAACATCGCATCCGGGTTGGGCGACGACTATGAGGCTGTGCTGGCCGACGTGAAGCGCCGCGACCATCTGGATTCGACGCGAAAGGTGTCGCCGTTGCGGGCGGCCGACGATGCGTTGGTCGTCGACACCAGCGATATGTCCGAGCCTCAAGTGGTCGCACATCTGCTGGAACTCGTCAAGCAGCATGCTGGGGTGTCGCGATGAGTGAAGGCACCTGGGCCGACGAAAGCGATTGGGAGCTCGGCGCGGAAGAGGTCGCCGAGGCGATCGAGGAAGCCGCGGCGCCGCCGCCGGTTGTGGCTGTCGTAGGTCGCCCGAACGTCGGCAAGTCGACGTTGGTGAACCGCATCCTCGGCCGCCGTGAGGCAGTTGTGCAGGACGTGCCGGGGGTGACCCGTGACCGGGTGTCGTATGACGCGCTGTGGTCGGGGCGGCGGTTTGTCGTGCAGGACACCGGCGGATGGGAGCCGGACGCAAAGGGTCTGCAGCAGTTGGTGGCTGAGCAGGCGTCGGTGGCGATGCGCACCGCGGACGCCATCGTCTTCGTCGTCGAAGCGACCGTGGGGGCGACGACGGCCGACGAGGCTGCGGCGCGGCTTCTGCAGCGCTCGGGGAAGCCAGTGTTCTTGGCGGCCAACAAGGTTGACAACGAACGCGGTGAGGCCGATGCGGCAGAGCTGTGGTCGTTGGGGCTGGGGGAGCCGTACCCGATCAGCGCGATGCACGGCCGCGGGGTCGCCGATCTGCTCGACGAGGTCATCGATGCGCTGCCCGCGGTGTCCGAGATGGCATTGGGCGGGGGAGGTCCACGTCGAGTTGCGTTGGTGGGCAAGCCGAATGTGGGCAAGAGCTCGCTACTGAATCGACTTGCCGGCGACGAGCGGTCGGTGGTGCACGATGTGGCAGGCACGACCGTCGATCCAGTCGACTCGCTGATCGAAATGGACGGCAAGATCTGGCGTTTCGTAGATACGGCGGGACTGCGCCGCAAGGTCGGCCAGGCCAGCGGGCATGAGTTCTACGCGTCGGTGCGCACACACGGCGCTATCGACGCCGCCGAGGTGGCCATCGTGCTGATCGACGCGTCGCAGCCGCTGACCGAGCAGGACCAGCGGGTGCTGTCGATGGTGATCGAGGCGGGCCGGGCGCTGGTGCTCGCGTTCAACAAGTGGGACCTGGTCGACGAGGACCGCCGCTACCTGCTGGACCGCGAGATCGAACGCGAGCTGGCGCAGTTGCAGTGGGCGCCGCGAGTCAACATCTCGGCGATGACCGGCCGGGCGGTGCAGAAACTGGTACCGGCGCTGGAGACGGCGTTGCAGTCGTGGGACACCCGGATTTCGACTGGACGGCTGAACACGTTCTTCAAGGAGGTGGTGGCGGCGACGCCGCCACCGGTGCGCGGGGGCAAGCAGCCGCGGATCCTGTTCGCCACACAGGCAACCGCGCGTCCGCCGACATTTGTGTTGTTCACCACTGGTTTTCTCGAGGCCGGGTACCGGCGGTTCCTGGAGCGACGCTTGCGCGAGACCTTCGGTTTCGAGGGAAGCCCGATCCGGATCAACGTCAGGGTGCGAGAGAAGCGAGGCATGCGCTCTCGCTGACGGCGCAGCTGCGATTTCACGCCGCCGAACTCGGCATTCTTGCCCGCCACGAGACTCGATGGCGATGATTGGATGGGTTGCGCGCAAGGTCGGCGGCAACCCTACGTCGGCTGGGGACAGTGGTGAGATGGCACAGCGCTGGCTGAGGCGAAAATTCCTCAGCAAGTGGAGTGGGTTGTTCGCAGTGGTCATAGCGGTGGCCGCGGTGAGCGGCGGCATTGCGCTCGTGGCCCCGCGCATTCACGCGACGTACCTGCTAGTGATCTATGTGCTCGTGGTGATGGCCGTCGCCACAGTGTGGGGCACCGGTTTGGCGGTATTCGCTGCGGTGTTGAGCTCCGTTGTCTTCAACTATCTGTTCGTCTCTCCGCGATATGCGCTCCGTGTCGATGACCCGTGGGACACGGTTGGCACGGCCGCATTTCTCGCCACGGCGGTCATCGTTGGGCGGCTGGCGGTTCGCTTGCGGCGGGCGGCGCAGGAGTCGGCACGCCTTTCGACGGAGCAGATCGCGTTGAGGCGCATCGCGACACTGGTCGCACAGTCGCGCCCGCCGCTGGCGGTCTTTGAAGCTGTCACCCGGGAGGTCGGTCTGCTGTGCGGCGCTGATCTCGCGCGCATGGAGCACTACGAGGAGGACGGAACGGTGACCGGCATCGCCGCCTGGAGCAGAGTGCCGGTCCGACTCGCAGTTGGGACGAAATTCTCACTTGTTGGTCCCAGCATCGCCCGCGAGGTTCGGGCGACCGGGGGTCCGGTACGGGTTGCGAGTTTCACCGGTGAAACGGGCGCGATCGCCCAGGAGGCGCTCGGGGTTGGTATCCGTTCGTCGATCGGCTGCCCAATCACGGTGGCGGGACGCCTCTGGGGTGTGATCGCCGCGTCAACGAAGAGCGACACACCGTTCCCGGCAGATACCGAATCACGGATCGCAAACTTCACCGAACTCATCGCTACTGCTGTTGCGAATGCGGAAAGCCGTGAAGAACTCGCGGCATCCCGCGCACGAGTGGTCGCTGCGGGAGATGAGGTACGGCGCCGCTTGGAGCGCAACCTGCACGACGGAGTCCAGCAGCGGCTGGTTTCGGCCCTGCTTCGCCTGCAGACCACCCGTGACGCGGTGTCCGCGGAATTGCCGTCAGCACGCACAGATCTCGACAGAATAGGCGAGGACATCGCCGGGTCGCTGGAGGATCTACGTGAGATTTCACGTGGACTCCACCCAGCTGTCTTGTCCAAGGGTGGCCTCGGTCCAGCGCTCCGGATGCTTGCCCGGCGCTCAGCCGTTCCCGTAGAGGTGCATGTCAACACTGATTCCCGCTATCCGCCAACGGCGGAGACGGCGGCCTACTACGTCGTTTCCGAAGCGCTCACCAACACCGCCAAGCATGCGGCTGCGTCGTTGGTGCATGTGGTCGTCGATGCGCAAGACGGCACACTGCGCTTGAGTACCCGCGATGACGGTGTCGGCGGAGCGGACCAGCGGCTTGGAACCGGTTTGACCGGGTTGCGCGACAGGATAGAGGCCCTGGGTGGGTCGATCACGATCACCAGCCCGACCGGCCACGGCACGGCGATCGAGGTTTCGCTTCCCATCGACCAGCAAGTCGGCGAACAAATCGGCTGAATGCCTCGACGGCTAACGGACGCCTGACAACGGTTGCGGGGCGCGCGCTCGATAGGTTAGCCAGATGCCTGTCTCCCACATGATCTTGATCACCCTGGCGGGGGTCGGGGCGGGAGCGATCAATGCCGTCGTCGGCTCGGGCACCCTGATCACCTTTCCGACGCTGGTGGCGCTGGGCTATCCGCCGGTGACGGCGACGATGTCGAATGCGGTCGGCCTGGTTGCCGGCGGCGTTTCGGGTACCTGGGGATATCGGCGTGAGCTGCGCGGCCAGTGGGACCGGCTGCGCTGGCAGATCCCGGCGTCGTTGATCGGCGCAGGTCTCGGGTCATGGCTGCTGCTGCACCTGCCGGAGACGGTGTTCGAGAAGGTCGTACCTGTCCTGCTGGTGCTGGCGCTGGGTCTGGTGGTGGTCGGTCCGCGCATCCAGGAGTGGGCGCGACGGCGCGCCGAGTTGTCCGGCCAGGCCCCGGAACACGTCAGCGGACGACAGATGGCCGCGCTGGTGTTCGGCACGTTCTTGATCGGGATCTACGGCGGCTATTTCACGGCGGCGCAGGGCATCATGCTGATCGCGGCGATGAGCGCACTGCTGCCGGAGGACATGCAGCGGATGAACGCGGCGAAGAACCTGCTGTCGCTGCTGGTGAACATCGTTGCGGCGGTGGCCTACACCGTCGTCGCATTCGACAGGATCAGCTGGGCGGCGGCGGGATTGATCGCGGTGGGCTCTCTGGTCGGAGGATTCCTCGGCGCACACTACGGACGCCGGCTGTCGCCGAACGCATTGCGAGCGGCGATCGTGATGGTCGGCGCCATCGGGCTGTATCGGCTGGTAACCGTTTAGGGGCGAGGGTCGGTCTGCGGTAGGCTTTCGACCTGCTGCCGGCGATCCCGGCAGCACCGCGGGCTGTGGCGCAGTTTGGTAGCGCACTTGACTGGGGGTCAAGTGGTCGCAGGTTCAAATCCTGTCAGCCCGACCAAGAAGAAACCCGCCGGCGGCAGCCGAGCGGGTTTTCTTTTGGGCGGGGACATGATGCTGGGAGCCGAAGCGCCCGCCGAGGAACGAGGCGGTCGCGCCGGCGGCTCCCGTCAGCCCGGCAGCGGGCGAACTCGAGATCACCGACGCCGCCAAGGCGAAGTGGTGGCTCACCGAACAGCAGTGCATCGTGGTCGATCGATGCGTCCAGATCTTCGGCGGCTACGGTTACATGGCCGAACATCCGATGGCACGCATGTATGCCGACGTTCGAATTCAGAAGATCTACGGCGGAACCAGCGAGACCGGGGATTGGCGCAAGGCGACGTA
>DASQCE010000051.1:0-8594 GCA_035634855.1 Mycobacterium sp. | reverse complement strand
CAACCTCACGCGGCGCACTGGGAGGTCGCCTGCGAGCTCGCGAACGAGGCCGCCGTGAGCCGCGCCGGCGCACACAAGAACCAGGTCGCCGTCGTGGCGATGACCGCGATCGTCGATGACGGTCTGACCGTCGACCGCCCGTGCCTCGGTGCGGGGAAGAAAGGCGTATCGCCCGGTGGCGGCCATGTGCTCGCGCATTGCCGGCAGTGCTTGTCTGGACTCGACGGCGGCGTCGAACGAACAGTGAAGGCCCGCCAAGTACTCGCCGCGCAGCGTTGGGTTGAGCGCCCTCACCTGGTCGGTCTCCAGCAGGGTGAAGCCGCGGCAGTTTGCGTCCGCGCGGGCTACCACCTCGTCGGCGACCGCGAGCTCACGTTCCGTCCGCAGCAGCGTCAGCGATCCGGTCGGGCGAAAGCCGACACCAGGGATCTCGGCGCCGAGTTTCTCCCACAGTTCGCGGGCACGCAGCGCCGCCGCCAGCTCGTCGGTGGCTCGGCCCGACACCCAGATCAGGCCGAAGTTGCGTACCGTCGCCCCGCGGGCCTCGGCCTCGCGCTCCAGCTGGACGACCTCGTGCCCTCTGCCGATCGCCTCGAGAGCGTGCGCGGTCCCGAGGATGCCTCCGCCGACGATCGTCACGCGCATGAGCCCGACCATTCCGAGTCACCGCGACGACACCAAGACGACAAAGTGTGGTGGCGACGAACAACAGGTTAAGAATTGGTATAGACCAATCTACGGTACCCTCGCGGCATGGCTGTTCTCGACGAAGTCGGTCATCTGCTGCGCTCATTGCGCGGTGTCTGGGACGAGGACGCGGTTGACGAACTCGACCACGCGCTGCAGGCAGCGGCCCGGGCCCGCGACGACGGCGCCGACGATGAGTTACTGCTCGCGGCCGCACTGCACGATCTCGCGCACAGTCCCGAGTTCGGCGATATCGCGCCGCAGCACCACGACCGGATCGCCATGGAATGGCTGACGCCGCGATTCGGTGACCGGGTGGGCTGGCTGGCCGGTGCCCATGTGGCCGCAAAGCGCTACCTGGTGGCGACCGATCCCGACTACGCCGTCACCCTCTCCGACGTGTCGGTCGACTCGCTGCACCATCAGGGCGGCGCGCACGTCGATGCGGCGTTCGTCGATCACCCATGGTGGCTAGACGCGCTCCGGCTCCGGCGCTACGACGACGCAGCCAAGGATCCGCGCGGCGATGCGGCATCGATCGACGAGGTGCTGGTGATTGCCAAACGCGTACTGGCACTGAAGTCTTCTTCAAGGCCTTCCCGATGACCTCGCCGCTGCGGACCTCGAAGCCGTACCTCGTGCGGACGGCGGTCGACGACCTACTCGCCGACCTCGCAGAGGGCGATGCTGTCCCGCCGGAGCGGGAGCTCGCGACACGGTTCGGGGTGTCGCGGGAAACGGTTCGCCAAGCCCTGCACGAGCTGTTGGTCGAGGGACGCATCGAGCGACGTGGCCGCGGCACCGTGGTGTCCCGTCCCAAGCTCGTTCAGCCGCTGTCACTGCGGTCCTACACGGAGGGTGCCGCCGATCGCGGACGGGTGCCGGGCCGCCTGCCCGTCACCTGGGAGAACATTCCGGCACCCGCGGAAATGGCCGAGGCGCTCGAGATTTCGGCGGGCGACACCGTCATGCACGTGGAGCGGGTGCTGCTCGCCGACGGCCTGCGCATCGGGTTGGAGAGCACGTATCTCCCCACGAGCCGGTTCGGTGGGTTCAGCGAGACATTCGACCCGACCACCTCACTGTATGCGGCCATCCGAGCCACGGGTGTGGAGTTCGGTTCAGCCGTCGAGCGCGTCGAAACGGCCCTGCCCACGCCGCGCGAGGCCGCCCTGTTGGAGTCCACCACGGCCATGCCGATGTTATTGCTCAATCGTCGTTCCCTCGATGTCAACGGGCGGCCGATCGAGCTGGTTCGCGCCCTGTACCGCGGAGACCGCATCGCATTCGAGACATACCTGACGTAATACTGGACGGGTGTCGCCCGCCCAGTTCCATCCCGATCTGCGCCGCGTCGCCCGCCATATCCCCAAGCAGATCGTCACGCCCGTCACGGTGCCGTTCATCCGCGCGGCGGAGCGCTTGATGTGGCGGAAAACGCCCGACGACGTCGAGGTGCTGACGTTGCCGTCGGGGGTCGGGATTCGGCTGTTCCGCCCTGCCGGCGTGACGGGTCAGGCTCCTGCACTGCTGTGGATCCACGGCGGCGGGTACGTCATCGGAAAGGCGGCGCAGGACGATGCGCTGTGCCGCCGCTACGCCCACGAACTGGGCGCGACCGTCGCGTCGGTGGACTACCGGCTCGCGCCGGAGCATCCCTACCCGACTCCCGTGGAGGACTGCTATTCCGCGCTGCAGTGGTTGGTTCGCCTGCCCCCTGTCGATCGGTCGCGAGTGGCCATCGGCGGTGGAAGCGCGGGCGGGGGGCTCGCGGCGGCGCTGGCCCTGCTCACCCGCGATCGCGCCGAAATCAGCCTTGCGGCACAGCTATTGGTGTATCCGATGCTCGACGACCGCACCGTCGACCGCAAGGGTCTGGATAATCCGTGGCTGCGGCTGTGGAACCAGTCCAGCAACAGGTATGGCTGGTCCGCCTACCTCGGCGGTGCGGACCCGCAGGTGGCCGTGCCCGCGCGGCGCGAAGACCTCAGCGGGTTGCCGCCTACCTGGCTGGGCGTGGGCACGTTCGACCTGTTTCACGACGAGGACCTGGCCTACGCCGAGCGACTCGGGGCCGCCGGTGTGCGGTGCGAGGTCGAGGTCGTCCCTGGCGCATTCCACGCCTTCGACGGCATCGTCCCAACGGCCGATGTTTCGCAGTCGTTTTTCGAGAGCCAGTGCGCTCTGCTGCGGGAGGTGTTCGCACCCACGGCGGCCTAGGCCCGTGGCACCCGCGGTGGGATGAAGCCTGAGGCCTCGCCGCCCATCGCCACAGTCGCCCGCGCGGCGATTTGGTTGTGCGGCTGGCCCGGGTCGATGCGGCTGACCTCGTCGAGGCGCCGGTAGTGATCGTCGTCCAGTTTGAGGTCCAATGACGCGAGATAGGACTCAGCCTGTTCGACAGTCCGCGGGCCGATGATCGGAACCAGCGCAGTCAACGACCGACGTCGCCGCTCGAGCAGCCATGCGACCGCGACTTGCGCGGCCGGTACGCCGATCTGGTCCGCGACCTCGATCACCGCGTCGACCGTCGCCGCCTTCACCGGTTCGTCTTCGGTGTGGACAAGACGATCCCATTCGGTGAGCCGGCCCACCGTACTCGAGCGATACTTTCCGGACAGCACCCCACCGCCGAGAGGCGACCACAGCGCCACTCCCAGCCCGATGGCCTCCGCCATGGGGAGGTTCTCGCGGTCAGCGCTGCGTTCGACGAGGCTGTACTCCAGCTGAACCCCCGAAACCGGGATGAGCCCCCGCAATTCGGCCAGGGTCGCCGCACGTGCGGACATCCACGCCGGGAAGTTCGACAACCCGGCGTAGAGAATCTTTCCGGCGCGCGCCAGATCGTCGAGGCCGCGCACGATCTCGTCGAGCGGGGTGACCAGATCCGGGAAGTGCACCCACAGCAGGTCGATGTAGTCGGTGCCGAGCCGGCGCAGACTGCCTTCTACGGACCGCACCATGGCGCGTCGGCCGTTGCCGGTCTGCAACACGCCATTGCCTTCGGGACCACCGATCGCGAACTTCGTTGCGATGGTGAACGAGTCGCGCCTGCCGTCGAGAAGGCGATCCAAATTCTCCTCGGCCTCACCGAGCTGATAGCTGGCGGCCGTGTCGATGAACGTGCCGCCCGCGTCGGCGAACCTCCCGAAGATCTTCGGGATGTCGGCCTGATCCGCGCCGTAGCCCCAGCGGGAGCCAAACATGCCTGCACCAAGCGCCAGCGCCGAAACGCGAAGACCATTGTTGCGACCAAAGGTGAAGTGTTCCATGAAACGGGTCAACCCATCCACGGCTGCGTTTATTCAGCAATACTCAGATCTGGTGTGGTCCGTTCGAACAGCGCGCGGACATCGTCGAGCTCGACCAGCTTCCAACATGCTTTTGCGAGCTCTCCTGCACGCGCCTGCCCCAGCACGGGCGCGGCCAACGCGAGGCACTTGTCCTCGAGCTGCTGATCGGTCATCGGGTTGTCGGGCGCGCCGAGATTGTGGGCTACGTGGCGCTCGAGTGTCCTGCCGTCGTGCAGCGTCAGAACGACACGCGCCGAATCCTTGTTCTGCGCCGGGTCGGTGTGGACGTGAACTTTCTCGCGAAGTCGCGCCAGCTCCGGGTCGGCGACACGCTCATCGGTGAACTGATCGAGGAATGCCGCACCGTCGGCGAGGGCGACCGCGAGCACGTGGTAGATGCTGAACTTCCCTTCCAGCCCCGTGCGCGGCTCGGCCAGTCCGGTCGTGGTCTTCACATAGTCGTGGACGTAGGCGTCGACGGACGCAACGTCATCGGCGTTCAGATCATGTTCTGAACGCAACTCGAGAACGGCTTGTGCGGGCGGGTGGGTGAGCGAGCCGCAGGCATACGGTTTGAACCCGTCGCGCGGCAGATACCAAACGTCGCCGAGGCCGTCGATAGCCCGCTCGGACTTGGGGTCCGGCGAGAACAGATGCAGAAACCCCCGATGACCTTCGATCGGCTCGGTGGCCGACGTGAAGCCGTCGCGGGCCAGGAAGCCGGACAGCAGCCCGTCCATGGCGGCCTTGCCCGCGTGCAGGGACTTGCCCATCGAGCCGTAGACGACCTTCATTCCCGCCGACTGGGTGGCGCCCGTGCCGAGCGCCGCCAGCGTCCGCTCTGGTGACAGGCCGAGCAACCGCGCGGTGGCGACGGCTGCACCGACGTGTCCGACCGTGCCGGTCACGTGCCAGCCGACGTCGTAGTGTCCCGGGCCCGCGGCGATCGCGACGCGGGTCTGCACCTCGAAGCCTGCGACGAACGCCTCGACGGCGAGCTTGCCGGAGACTCGGACCAGCTCGCTCGCCGCGGCAATCGCCGGCCACAGCGGAGCGCTGCCGTGGATCGTGGTCCGATCGGGGTTGAAGGTGTCGTCGAAGTCCAGCACGTGTGCGGCGATGCCATTGGCCAGCGCCGCCTGCCCGGCCGTGCTGCGTTCCCGGGTGCCGACGATGCCTGCGGCACGTGACCCGTCGGGATCCATCGCACGGATCGTGGCGCGGACCCGGCCGCTCTCAGGTGTGGCGGCTCCGGCGATGGTGCAGCCGAACCAGTCGACGAGGCAGCGGGCGGCCTGGTGCGCGACATCCTCGGGAAGGTTCTCGGCCCGAATACCGGAAGCGAAGGCGGCCAATGCGCCGCTCACCGATTTTCGATCGCTCACCGAAAGACTCCCGTCTGTAATACGGAAAGAAATTCTGTTATACAGACTACATGGCTATTGGCTCGGCAGGCTCGGCTGGCTCGGCAGGCTCGGCAGACTCGCGAAGCTACGACGATCGGACCTCCGTCGAGACGCAAACGTTGCTCGACTTCGTGTGTCACACCGCCGCCGCCGACATTCCCACCGAGGTGCTGCACGAGAGCACTCGGTGCCTGCTGGATCACTTCGGCCTCGCTGTCGCGGGTGCCGAAGAACCCGCCGCACGAATAGCCACGGAGCAATGCCTCGCACTGGGCGGTGACCCGCAGGCCATGGTGCTAGGCACCTCGCACCGGCTGCGCGTCACCGACGCTGCATTGGTCAACGGAATCTCTTGCCATGCACTTGATTTCGATGACACGCACGTGCCGACGATCCTTCACCCGACGACGCCGCTGTACGCCGCGGGAACGCCGCTGGCCGAATGGCGTGGCGCCGTCGGTATCGATCTGCTCGCCGCGCACGCGCTTGGCTACGAACTCGCCGCACGGGCGAGTAACGCCCTCTACCCCGAGCACTACGACGCCGGCTGGCATATGACCGGCACCACCGGCACCCTCGCTTCGGCGACCGTTGCCATCCGGCTGCTCGGCTTGACCGGAACAACCGCCACGCATTGCCTCAGCATCGCCGCGACACAGGCGGCCGGCCACCGCGAGCAGTTCGGCACCATGACCAAACCGTTCCACGCCGGCCACGCGGCTGCGGCCGGCGTCTGGGCAGGGCTGCTTGCGGCAGGAGGATTCACGGGCGCGCCGGACCCGCTTCAGGGCCGCCGCGGAATGTTCGCGGTGATGTCGTCGGCGAGCACCCCGGCCGACCTGGCCGACGGGCTCGGGCAGCGGTGGCAGATCTTCGACAACGGAGTGAAGCCGTACGCGTGCGGCGTGGTGATCCATCCCGCCATCGACGCGGTGCGCGACCTCGCCGTCCGTCGCGGAATCGCCCCTGAGCGCATCGAGAAGATCCGGCTGCGCGTGCACCCGTTGGTGCTCGAGCTGACCGGAAAGACCGATCCCCGTACCGGTTTGGAGGGCAAGTTCTCGGTGACGTTCGCCTGTTCCATCGCGCTGCTGGACGGCCGCGCGGGCGAGGCCGAGTTCTCTGACGCTGCCGTCGTGCGCGCGGATGTTCGCGACCTGATGGCGCGCATCGAGGTCTTTCCCGATGCCGACGTCCCACACACCCAGGCCGGGGCGACCGCGCTCACCGACGACGGTGAGACGGTGGACACCTGGGTCGATCACGCGCGTGGCACACCCGGCAACAGGCTGACCGACGACGAGCTTCGGGAGAAGTTCCACGGCCTCGCCGACGGGGTGCTGGGCCGGGATCGCGCGGAACGCCTGGCGGACGCCACCTTTGCGCTGCGGGAAGGCGGCGACGTCGAGGCGATGCTGGCGCTCACCACACCGTAGGAGCGCTGACGACCGAGCCGTCGCAGTCGACGCGGACGACGGTCCCGGTGAGCTCCGCTGCGTCTGCGAAGGCCAGACGTGCGACCTGGGAAGCGATTTCGGCCCGGCAGCGATCCAGCTCGGGACCTTCAGTGTCGACGCCCGGCGACACCGCGTTGACCGCGACCCCGTCGTCGCGCAGCGCCGCCGCAAGTGCCAGCGTCAGACCAAGCAGCCCGTGCTTGGCCGCCGAGAGGTGCACCCGCTCGGGGTCGCCGGCCAGTGCGTTGCGGCCGAGAACGTTGACGATCCGCCCGCCAGGGATGAGCGTGGGCAGCGCGCACCGGATACAGCGGAATGCGCCGTCGAGGGTGACCGATCGGACCTGATGCCAGTCGTCCTCGGTGATCGTCTGGACCCGCTGCCGGGGACGGTACGAGGCGTTGTTGACGAGGACTCGCAGCGTGCCGCGGTCGGCGACGGTCTCGAACATGCGCCGCACCGCCGATGGATCGGTGACGTTGGCGGTGACGGCGAAGGCGCTGCCGCCTCCTGCGCGAATCGCCGCCGCCACCGCGTCCGCCTCCTCGGTGCGCGCCCTGGTATTCACCGCCACCGTAAGTCCTTCGCGCGCAAGACGTTCGGCGATGACGGCACCTAAACCGCTACCCGCTCCGGTGACCAGGGCGACGTCAGCCATCGGCTGATTCTGGATGTCGCCGGCCGAGCGGCTCCGCCGGGACGGTCTGCCCCAGCAGCACCGAGACATCGGGAAGCTCGTCGACGCGCCAGCAGGTGTCCAGCAGCCGGTCGGCGCGCTCCGTGCCGAGCACGGGTCCGACCAGTTCGCGGAACTTCACGCCGAGTTCGTCGTCGTCGAGCGGCGCCGACGGCGTCCCGCGGTTGCCGCGCACATCGGTGGACAGCGTCCGTCCTGATGCCAGGGTGATCTCGACGTCGGCGTCCTGCTTTCCGATCGCGGGGTCCGTGACGACCTTCACACGGTCGCGCAGGTCGATCACGTCTGGCCGCGCCAGCACCTCGGGGGACAGCTCATCGGTGCCCACGCGGCGGAACACCACCGCCGCCGCCGCGCAGTGCCGAAGGCTGAACTTGGCCTGCATGGGCGTGGCGGGCCTGGGCAGGTCGGTGAACCTCGCCGCAGGCGGCGAGACCCGCACGTCGATGACGGTGACATCGCCTGGGGCGACGTCGTTTTCGGTCACCAAGACGATCACACCGTCGATCATCGGATGGGTCAGCGATCCGCTCGGGTAGAGCTTGTGCCCGTTGGACGTGAGGTTCCAGGTCTCGCCAAGTCCTGCGCTGATCTTCTCGGGTGCAGGGGCGGCGCTCATCACCGCGAGGTAGCCGAAGTCGCCCTCGAGCGCCTTGGCGCTGGCGGTCAACCGGTGCTCGACAAGGGTGGCCGCGAGCACACCGTCCATCGCGGCCTTGCCGGGGTGCATGCTCTTGAGATCACTGCCCGCCATGATTCGCAGCCCCGCGGCCTGGGTGGCGCCGGCGGCCATCGCGTGCTCGATCTGGTCGCGGTCGAGGCCCATGGTGCGCGCAGCCGCGGCGGCCGCCCCGATGTGACCTGATGTTCCGGTCACGTGCCAGCCGGCGTCGTAATGGGTCTGGCCCGCCGCGTGCGCGACCCGCGTCTCCACCTCGAACCCGAGCGCGAAGCTGGCCAGCGCGTCACGGCCGCTGACCGGCCGGTTGTCGGCGATGGCCAGGATCGCAGGCCACACCGAGCAACTGCCGTGCACGGTCGTCCCCGGCGGGTT
>DASQCE010000050.1:0-5627 GCA_035634855.1 Mycobacterium sp. | reverse complement strand
TGCCGGCGGTGGGGGCGGCGTGGTGGACTCCGCCGCGCTGGGTGAGTTCGCCGAACTGGTCACCGGCCGGAACGGCGTGCTGGCCTCGGCGGCCCGCTTAATCCTCGGCCAGCTCGGCCACGACACTCCGGTGAGCGTGCCCGAGGCCACCGATGCCGAGCTCATCGATCTGGTCACCGCCGAACTCGGTTCGGACTGGCCGCGTTTGGTGGCTCCGGCGTTCGACGGCCGCAAGGCGGTGCTGTTCGACGACCGGTGGGCCAGTGCCCGCGAGGACCTGGCCAAGCTGTGGGTGCTCGACGAAAATGAGATCGACGTCGACTGGCCGCGCCTGTCGGAGCGGTTCGAGGGCGCGGGACACGTCGTCGCCACCCAGGCCGGCTGGTGGCAGGGCAGGGCACTGGCCGCGGGCCGCAACGTGCACGCCTCGCTGTACGGGCGTGCAGCGGCCGGCGCGGAGAACCCGGGCGAGGGTCGCTACACCGACGAGGTGGCGGTCGTCACCGGGGCGTCCAAGGGATCCATCGCCGCGTCGGTGGTGGCCCAGCTGCTCGATGGCGGCGCGACGGTGATCGCTAGCACGTCCAAGCTCGACGACGACCGGTTGGCGTTTTACCGCACGCTGTATCGCGATAACGCCCGCTTCGGCGCCAAGCTGTGGGTGGTGCCCGCCAACATGGCGTCCTACACCGACATTGACGCGCTGATTTCGTGGGTCGGTGCCGAACAGACCGAAAGTCTCGGGCCGCAGTCGATTCACCTCAAGGACGCGCAGACGCCGACGCTGTTGTTCCCGTTCGCGGCGCCTCGCGTGGCCGGCGATCTGTCCGACGCCGGGTCGCGCGCCGAGATGGAGATGAAGGTGTTGCTGTGGGCCGTGCAGCGGCTGATCGGCGGACTGTCGCACATCGGAGCGGATCGTGACATCGCCGCACGTCTGCACGTCGTGCTGCCCGGCTCGCCGAACCGCGGCATGTTCGGCGGCGACGGCGCCTACGGCGAAGCGAAGTCCGCGCTTGACGCGGTGGTGTCGAGGTGGAAGGCCGAGTCGTCGTGGGCACAGCGAGTTTCGTTGGCGCACGCGCTGATCGGCTGGACCAAGGGCACCGGGCTGATGGGCCACAACGATGCGATCGTCGGTGCGGTCGAAGAGGCGGGCGTGACGACGTACACGACCGATGAGATGGCGACCATGCTGCTCGGCCTCTGTGACATCGAGTCCAAGGTCGCGGCGGCGCGTGAACCGCTGCGGGTCGACCTGACCGGGGGATTGGCCGACGTCGACCTCGACATGTCCGAGCTGGCTGCCAAGGCCCGCGAGGAGATGCCGCCCGCCGACGACGAGGAAAGCGAAGAGCACGGAACCATCCGCGCTCTGCCATCGCCGCCGCGCGGTTACAAATCTGCTCCGCCGCCTGCGTGGGATGACCTCGACGTCGACCCCGCTGACCTGGTGGTGATCGTCGGTGGCGCCGAACTCGGCCCGTACGGCTCATCGCGGACCCGGTTCGAGGTGGAGGTCGACAACGAGCTGTCGGCGGCCGGTGTGCTCGAGCTGGCCTGGACCACTGGCCTGGTCAAGTGGGAAGACGACCCGACGCCGGGCTGGTACGACACGGAGACCGGCGACTTGGTCGACGAGGGCGAGCTGGTGGAGCGATACCACGACACGGTCATCGAGCGGGTCGGCATCCGCGAGCTCGTCGATGACGGCGCGATAGATCCGGATCACGCCTCGCCACTCCTGGTTTCGGTGTTCCTCGACAAGGACTTCACGTTCGTGGTGTCGTCGGAGGCCGAGGCCCGGCCGTTCGTCGACTTCGATCCGGAGCACACGGTCATCGCGCCGGTGCCGGACAGCGGTGATTGGCAGGTCACCCGAAAGGCGGGCACGGAGATCCGCGTGCCGCGCAAGACGAAGCTGTCGCGCACCGTCGGTGCACAGATTCCGACCGGCTTCGACCCGATGGTGTACGGCGTCACCCCGGACATGGTGTCCTCGATCGACCGATTGGCACTGTGGAACCTCGTCACCACGGTCGACGCCTTCCTATCCGCGGGCTTCACCCCGGCCGAGCTGATGCGCTGGGTGCACCCCAGCCTGGTGGCCAGTACGCAGGGCACCGGCATGGGCGGCATGACATCGATGCAGACGATGTACCACGGCAACCTGCTGGGCCGGAACAAGCCGAACGACATCCTGCAGGAGGTCCTGCCGAATGTCATTGCCGGACATGTGGTTCAGTCCTACATCGGGAGCTACGGCGCAATGATCCACCCGGTCGGCGCATGCGCGACCGCGGCGATATCGGTCGAGGAGGGCGTGGACAAAATCCGGCTCGGCAAGGCCGAGTTCGTGGTGGCAGGCGGTTACGACGACCTGACGCTGGAGGCCATCATCGGATTCGGTGACATGGCGGCCACTGCCGACACCGCGATGATGCGTGCGAAGGGGATCAGCGATTCGAAGTTCTCCCGCGCCAACGACCGTCGTCGGCTCGGGTTCGTCGAGGGACAGGGTGGCGGGACCATCCTGCTGGCCCGTGGTGACCTCGCACTCAAGATGGGTCTGCCTGTGCTGGCAGTCGTCGCCTACATTTCGTCCTTCGGTGACGGTGTACATACGTCGATCCCCGCTCCGGGGCTCGGTGCGCTGGCAGCCGGTAGCGGAGGCAAGGATTCGCAGCTGGCGCGTTCACTCGCGAAGTTGGGCGTCGGCCCGGACGACATTGCGGTGGTGTCCAAGCACGACACCTCCACGCTGGCCAACGACCCGAATGAGACTGAGCTGCACGAGAGATTGGCGGCAGCCCTCGGTCGTTCAGCGGGCGCACCGCTGTTCGTGGTGTCGCAGAAGAGCCTGACCGGCCACTCGAAGGGTGGCGCTGCGGCGTTCCAGATGATGGGGCTGTGCCAGATCCTGCGCGACGGCGTCATCCCGCCCAACCGCAGCCTGGACTGCGTCGACGACGAACTTGCCAGCGCTGCGCACTTGGTCTGGCTGCGCGACACCCTGCGTCTGGGGGACAAGTTCCCGCTGAAGGCGGGTCTGGTCACCAGCCTCGGGTTCGGCCACGTGTCGGGCCTCGTCGCGCTGGTGCATCCGGAGGCGTTCCTGGCCGCACTCAGCCCTGAGGAGCGCGAGGCGTATCGGGAGCGTTCGGACGCCCGGGTGCTGGCCGGTCAGCGCCGGTGGGCGTCGGCGATCGCCGGTGGGCGGCCGCTCTACGAGAAGCCCGCGAACCGTCGATTCAGCAGCGAGGCGCCCGAGAAGCGGCAGGAGGCCGAAATGCTTCTGGATCCGGCGTCACGGCTGGGTGACGGTGATGTGTACGTGCGGCCGGGGGTGTGAGATAGCGTCTCCGGCATGGCGATAGTCGGGGTGGGGATCGATCTGGTCTCCATTCCCGACTTCGCCGAGCAGGTCGACCAGCCCGGCACCGTGTTCGCCGAGACGTTCACACCCGGGGAGCGCCGCGACGCCGCCGACAAGAGTTCCTCGGCAGCCCGGCATCTGGCCGCGCGGTGGGCGGCCAAGGAAGCCGTCATCAAGGCGTGGTCGGGCTCGCGCTTCTCCAAACGGCCGGTGCTGCCCGAGGGCATTCACCGCGATATCGAGGTCATCACCGACATGTGGGGTCGCCCCAAGGTGCGGCTCACCGGTGCGATCGCCGAGCACCTAAAGGATGTGACGATACATTTGTCACTGACGCACGAGGCAGACACCGCCGCGGCCGTCGCCATCCTCGAGGAGCGTTAACCGCCGAGCTTGGCCCACGCGCCGAGCAGACGCGACGGTCCCCATTTTGTCGGCGTGTCGGTGACCTTTGCGTTCCCCCACCTGCGGTGTGGGCCCAGCTCGGAGGAAGAGTGACCCGCTAGCCTCGTCCTATGAGTGATCTCGCGGAGCGAGTGCATGACGTGCTGCCGTCGGTGCGCCGTGACCTGGAAGACCTGGTGCGTATCGAGTCGGTGTGGGCCGACCCCGGCCGCCGTGCCGAAGTGCAACGCAGTGCCGAGGCGGTGGCAAAGCTATTGTCGGACGCGGGATTCGGCGACGTTCGAATCGTCAGCGAAGGCGGTGCGCCAGCTGTCATCGCCAGGCACCCGGCTCCGCCCGGAGCGCCGACGGTGCTGCTGTATGCCCATCACGACGTGCAACCGGAGGGCGATCACAGCCAGTGGGCGTCGCCACCGTTCGAGCCGACCGAGCGTGATGGCCGCCTGTACGGCCGCGGGTGCGCCGACGACAAGGCGGGCATCGCAGTCCATCTGGCAGCGTTTCGGGCGCACGGTGGCCAGCCGCCGGTCGGCGTGACGGTGTTCGTCGAGGGCGAGGAGGAGTCGGGCTCGCCGTCGCTGAGCCGAATGCTCGCGGTGCACCGGGAGACGCTGGCCTCTGACGTGATCGTCATCGCCGACTCGGACAACTGGAGCACCGAGGTGCCGTCGCTGACGGTGTCGTTGCGCGGCCTGGCCGACTGCATCGTCGAAGTGGCCACGCTGGACCACGGCCTGCACTCGGGCATCTGGGGCGGGGCGGTGCCCGATGCGCTGAGCGTGCTGGTGCGACTGCTGGCCAGCCTGCACGATGACGACGGCAACGTCGCGGTGGCCGGCGTGCACGAGGGCACAGCGTCGGATGTCGATTACTCGCCGGAGCGGGTGCGTGAGGATTCCGGCCTGCTCGACGGTGTGTCCGAAATCGGCTCTGGTTCAGTGCCACAACGACTTTGGGCCAAACCGGCGGTGACGGTGATCGGCATCGACACCACGTCGATCGAAAAATCGTCGAATACCTTGATTCCACGCGCACGGGCAAAGGTCAGCATGCGCGTTGCGCCCGGTGGTGACGCGCTGGAGCACCTGGCCGCGCTGAAGCGCCATCTCGAGCAGCATGCGCCATGGGGCGCGAAAGTCGTCGTCACTCCGGGCGATGTCGGCCAGCCGTACGCGATCGATGCGAGCGGACCGGTCTACGACGCCACCCGGGCGGCGTTTCGGCAGTCGTGGGGCCACGACGCGGTCGACACCGGCGTGGGTGGCTCCATCCCGTTCATCGCCGAATTCGCCGCCGCGTTTCCGTCGGCCAAGATCTTGGTCACGGGGGTGGAAGACCCTGCGACACAAGCTCATAGCATCAACGAGAGCCTGCATCTGGGCGTACTGGAACGCGCCGCGACGGCGGAGGCGCTGCTGCTGGCCAACCTCGGTTCAGACGGACAGATCGCGCCGTAATTTGGCGACGTGCCGGCCCGGAGATGGGCAACGACGGCAACGACCCAGGCTTCTCCGGGGGAGCGTCCAAGGCCGCGTTCAACGGAGAAGCTGGAGAAGGGAGACCTCAGCGATCCGGTCCAAATCAGGAACCCGCTGAATCTTGACGTCCACAACCCAGACCTGTCGGAACGGGTCAACGCCAACCGTGAGGCTGCGAAGTACCGTGTCCGTGCCCGTTAGGCTGAGACGGCTCTAGCCGAGACTCAGGCACGGTTGGCTGTGCTCCAGCGCGCCGAGATCGAACGGCTCGCCAGCGCTTGCCTGTCACACCCGAGTGACTTGTTTACCCTCAGCGGGAACGAGCTAGCCAGCTATCTGACCGACGCCGGCACCGTGGACGCGGAGAA
>DASQCE010000049.1:0-6465 GCA_035634855.1 Mycobacterium sp. | reverse complement strand
GAGTCGAGCGCGGGGTTTTCTGAGCAGTTCAAGGAGCTGGTGACGCAGAACGAGCAGCGGATGAAGGCGATTCAGGAGCAGATCGCAGGTCAGTGGGAGTCTCAGCGGAAGGCGATCGCGGACCTGATCGAGCAGCAGTGGAAGGCCCAGCAGAAGGCGATCGCGGACCTGATCGAGCAGCAACGGAACGGCAAGATCGCAGACCAGTGGGAGGCTCAGCGGAAGGCGATCACCGATCGGGTCGAGCAGCAGTGGAACGCCCAACTGAAAGCGATCACGGACCTGGCGGAACGGCAGTGGGACGCCCAAAAGAAGGCTATCGAGGACGCGCAGAATGCAATCGGCGGGGTGTTCCGACCTAAGCCCGAATAGCGTGTGCACATGAAGATCCCGCGTGGCGCCGCGGGAATAGTAGACGTTTTGGTCGTGGCCCATGTCGACGGAGTACTGCATATCGACAAATGCGCTCGGATTGACTCCGCTGATGAGGACAAAGACAACACAAGGCGCCGATGAGCGACGTGAAAACCGCAACCCCAATACCGGCGACGATCCAGTTGGAGGCTGTCTTGCCGCTGCTGTCGAGAATCTGCAGCACGAGGAAGGCGGTGGCGGGAACAGTTTCGGGCGCCAACCACGCCAGCCAGAAGAGAATCCCAGTCGTCGGGAGGCCTGCAGCGAGGGCGGCCGCGGCGAGGCTTTTCTGTCCCCACTTCAAGTAGGTGAGTGCGAGGACGATGCCGCCGGCGGCCGGAGTGCCGAGAGCGGTGGCCTACGCGACACCGGCTGGCCATTGGGCTGCTGCGCTGGCAACGCGGCGCGGTGTTCGGTCCAGTCGAATCCGTCGAAGTATCGCTGTTCCGGCCCTGCTGGCGGGTCCGGGTACCAACCTGGTGCTGCTGCCTACGGTGTGGTCACTTCATCCGCCACGGTGTTTACGGGCTAGAGCCGGGGACATCTGCGTCCGCTCGCCAAAAGCGTGTAACCCCGCGCCCTATCTCTGGGCATGACCCAGCGCGAATTATCACTGATCGAATTGACCGCCACGCGGGCCTCCGGTGCGGTCGTCCTCATCCGCCTCTATGTCGGCCTGATCTTCGTCGGCGAGGGCGTCCTGAAGTTCCTCCGGCCAGATGCACTCGGGCCCGGCCGCTTCATCAAGGCAGGCATTCCCGCCGGAGAGTTCTTTGCCTACCTCGACGGTGTCTTCGAGATCGGGTGTGGCCTGCTGATCCTCGTCGGACTCCTGACCAGATTGGCGACCCTGCCGATGATCGTCGACATGATCGGTGCGCTGACGATCACCAAGGTGCCGCTGTTGTGGGGGCACGCCCCGCTGTACCCGAAGGAGGGCGGCTTCTGGGACTTCTTCCACGAAGGCCGCCTCGAGGTGGCGATGCTGTGCGGCAGCATCTTCCTGCTCATCGTCGGCGCAGGCGGCTATTCGTTCGATGCTCGAATGAACCGCGTCGGATCGCTGGCCCGTGTCACCAGTGCCGCCGTCTGAACGCCCACACAGCAATCCTCAAGGTCGATTCCGGGACGGTGACGAGTGATCGCGAGCGAAAATGGGGCGCGCCGTCCTCGACCCGTGGAACCGCGGACATCGCGCCCGAAGGGAGGGTTGCAGCCGGTGGCGGGTGCGGCTTACCCGAATTGGGACGCGGTGTACCGCGACAACGTCACCTGGGTCTACCGGCTGATGTACGGCAAGGTCGGCAATCAGCCCGATGCCGAAGACCTGACCGCGGAAGTGTTCATGACGGCTCTGAAGCCGCTGAGGGTTTCGGCGACCGTACCGGAGGTGCGCAAGTATCTTCGAATGACCGCACGGACGGTACTTGCGTCCTACTGGGGCGAGCGAATGGGCAGGCCGGTGACATCGATCGAGGAGGATGTGCCGGAGGCCATCGAACCGGAGTCGGTCACGAGCGACGCACCCGACAAGGTGCGCCGGTTACTGGAGCGGCTACCGGACAACTACCGCCGCATCCTGGAACTGCGCTTCCTTCAAGCCTTTTCGGTGCGAGAGGCCGCCAGCCAGATGGGGGTGAGCGTCGCGAACGCAAAAGTGTTGCAGTTCCGCGCCCTGCGCATGGCGGCACAATCGGGTGAGGAGGCCACATCGTGAGCGACCGAACCATACGCCGTTTCGTGGAGGGCCTGCTGCGCGGGCAACGCACCGAACATGCTCGCCCGGACGACTTCGAGGCCGAGCAGATGAAGACCGCGATCGAGTTGCGGGCGGCGCGGTTGGGCAGTGACGCACCGCGCGAGGAGTTCGTCACCGATCTGCATCGCAGGCTGGCCGCCGAGATGTCCGAGGAACAGGCGCCTGCCACCCATCCCCGATGGGCCCCACGCCGCCGCGAGGTTGTCATCGGCGGGTCCGTCGCGGCCGCCTCGGCCGCCGCCGGTTTAGTGGTCGGCCGCAGCTTGCTCGCTCCCACCGTGACGCAGCAGGCGACGCCGCCCATCCAGGGCGAGCTCAAACCAAACGCGGGAACATGGCGGACCGTCGGCGCGAGCGGCGACCTTCCTGAGGGCGGAGCCCTCGCGTTCGACCTTGGCTCGGTCAACGGGTTCGTTCACCGCACCGACGCGAAGCTGGAGGCGGTGTCCGGTGTCTGCACCCATCAGGGATGCAAGCTGTGGCTGGACGCACCCGAGAGCCGGTTGCGCTGCCCCTGCCACTCGACGTCATTCTCTCTGGAGGGCACCACCGTCACCCATCAACTGCCGATTGCTCCTCCGCCTCTGCCGAAGTTCCAGGTACGCGAAATCAACGGTGTGATCGAGGTTTTCGCGCCGACGGAGCCGGCCTAGGCGCATACGGTGTCGGTATGACCGACACCCCGTGGGAACCACCGCTGGCAGGCACCGAGCTCGAGCACCTGGTGGGTGTGCTCGATCGCCTGCGCATGACGTTCCGATGGAAGGCCGACGACCTCGATGCGGCCGGACTGGGCACGCGCATCGGTGCCTCCGCACTCACCCTCGGGGGCTTGCTCAAACACATGGCGATCAACGAGGACTTCGTGTTCACCCGCAAGCTGACCGGGGAGCCGGTCGGCGAGCCATGGGAGTCGTTGTGGGACGGCACCGACGACTGGGAGTTCACGTCCGCCGCCGATGACACGCCGCAACAGCTGTACGGGTTCTGGGAGGCCGCGGTCGAACGGTCTCGGGCGAGGCTGGATGCGGCCCTGCAGCAAGGCGGCCTCGACCAACTCGTCCACATCTCCTCGACCGAGGGAGAGCATGCGAGCCTGCGCCGACTGCTGTGCGATCTGATCGAGGAGTACGGCCGCCACACCGGACATGCCGACCTGCTTCGAGAAGCCGTCGACGGACGCGTGGGCGAGGATCCGCCGCCGGGATGGCGGCCGCGGTGAAGCTGCGGCCGATGGCCTGCCGTCAGCGTCGGTGGGACAGCCGCAACACCGTACGGGCGACTCGGGGTCGGCGGCTGATGCGATCTGCCATGAACGCTTGAAACCCCCTCCGCTTGACCGGAATGTGGTGATCGACGGGCACCAATTGGCCTGCCGGCGCGAACAGCTGCCACTGCCCGGGTACGCCCTTGAGCATGTGGGTGCCCCGCTCTTGGAAGGCGATGCCAGAGCCGTTGACGAGGTCCTTCACGGTGCTCGACACGAGGACCTCGCCTGCCTGCGCCAATGCGGCAACCCTGGCGCCAATGTGCACGGCGATGCCACCGATGTCCTCACCACGGATCTCACACTCTCCGGTGCAGACCACATCGCACATCGATACCCAAACCCTGCATCCGCTCCGCGACCGTGGTCGCACACCGAAGGGCGCGCGTCGGGCCGTCGAACGCCGCGAGAAACCGTCGCCGGTGTGCTGTATGACACGCCCTTGGAACCGGCTGATTTCGGTGTGGGTGACGTCGTCGTGGCGTGCGAGCAGCTCGCGCCAACCGCGGTCCCCGAGCCGCGCGGCATGCCGCGTCGAATCGACGATGTCGGTAAACAACACGGTGGCCAGCAGCCGGTCGGGTAAGTGCTCGTGCCGCTGCCCGGTGAGGAATTCCTCGACCTCGCCGGTGATCGACTTGATGTCGCCGACGGTCGGCCAGTGATCGATGCCTTGGAGTTCGACGATTCGCGCCGACGGGATTCCCGCGGCGATTTCGCGCGCGTACTCGATCGGGATCGCCTCGTCCTTGCGGTGCACGACGAGGGCGACAACCAGCCCGGAACAATCACCAAGTCGATCGGACCGTCGCCGAAGACCTGACAGGCGATATTCCCCTCCGGGCCTTTCACATAGTGTGTCTCCGGCTGCGGGACCATTGCCGGTCAGTATCTCACCGCGACCGACGCGGTGAGACATTTCCCCGAAGCACGTCTCGGGATCACGTGGACTAGGTTGAGCCCGTGCGGCTGCTGCTGATCGCCGATACCCACGTTCCCAAGCGAGCCCGAGATCTGCCCAGCCGCGTATGGGATGAGGTGGCGGCCGCCGACGTGGTGCTGCACGCCGGCGACTGGGTGGAACCGTCGCTGCTCGACGCGCTCGAAGACAGGTCCAAGCGTCTCGTCGGGTGCTGGGGCAACAACGACGGCGCGGAGTTGCGGCGGCGCCTGCCCGAACGAGCCGACGCGACGCTGGGAGGACTGCGGTTTACCGTCGTGCACGAGACCGGCGCGGCCATCGGCCGGGACGCTCGGATGGCGAATGACTATCCCGACACCGATGTGTTGGTGTTCGGCCACAGCCACATCCCGTGGGACACCACCGCCAAAACCGGCCTACGCCTGCTCAACCCCGGCTCGCCGACCGACCGACGGCGACAACCCTTCTGCACCTTCATGACCGTCACCGTCGAGGCCGCCGCGCTCTCTGATGTCGTGCTGCACCACCTGGAACGACATGCGTGACCGCCGCGCCCGCGTCGCCGACGTGCACGAGATCGCGCTGTCGATGCCACATGTGACACGCATCGAGGGACCCAAGGGAAATGCGATCTACCAGGTGGGCGGCAAGTCGTTCGTGTTCTTTCGCACGCCGCAGCCCGACGCGCAGGATCCCGCCACCGGCGAACGCTACGCCGACGTGGTCATGATCTGGGTGGAGTCCGAGAGCGACAAACTGTCGCTCATCCAAGACCCGGACTCGCCGTTCTTCACCACCGACCGGTTCGACGGCCACCCCTCGGTTCTGGTGCGCGCCAAGGACTTAGGTGCGATCGGCAGAACCGAGCTGACCGAGCTGATTCAGGACGCCTGGTTGTCGCGGGCATCGAAGCGCCGCGCCGACCTGTGGCTGGCCGAACAGGGACGCTAGCTTGCGGCCGCCGTGGTCGTGGATTCCAGCGCCAGCGAGAGGCCGGTAGGCCTGCGATACCCGACTTCGAACACGAAGCTCAACGCCAGCACGGCCAGCAGTGATCCACGTGCTCGCGGGCCAATGTGGATGGTGTAGCCAAGCAGCAGCGCGAACAGTGCCAGATTAAGCGCTACCGCGAGCATCAATAGCCAAGGCTTTGCGCCAGTCTCGCGATACACACGTAGGTGACCGAGGCTGACCGTGCCGTAGACGATGAGGAACGCGCAAGGCTGGCCATCTGCCCGACCGGGGGCAAGCGGGAAGAACAGCACGAATGCGGCGGTGAGGGCAGCGGCGACGAATAGGCCACCGGTGCCACCGCGATGACGAAGCCGACGCGTCCGAGGATGTGCTGGCCCGCCTCGGACAGGACGTGGCCCCCGTTGGCCTCCATCGCCGGCAGCGTCAGCGTCATCACGATGAGGGCGCTGACGAGCACGTAGACGACGATCACGATGCCAAGGGCGAGGTACATCGCCCGTGGCAGTTCACGTGCCGGTTACGCATATCTCCCGCCGAGTTGGTCACGACGCCGAAGCCCTCGTACGTGACGTAACGCAGACCGGCGGCGAAGCGGGTCGGGTCGGCGCGGGTCAGGCCGAGCACCACGAAAACCGCGAGGATCGCCAATTCGATAGTGACAACGAAGATCTCAGATCTGCCGACGAACTTGTGCCGATCAGGTTCACCACAACGACCGCGACGATCAGCCCGATGCCGATCGCCTTGCCCGACCAGTCCGGTGTGCGCCAAGACGGCAGTGTCCGCAGGTAGCCTGCGGACCCGGCGCAGTAAAGGGCCATCGCGATGATGCAAACTGAACCACGCAGTGGCGCCGACGACCGTGATCGATCCGGCGCCCGTCTGACCGGGCGGATCCCATACGTGACCGGCTAGCTACCCGGCACCGCGGCGTGTGAAGCGCCGACGATGAACAGGGCAAGCCGGGCCGGCTCGTCGCCCGGGTTCTTCCACCGGTGGCGGGTCCCGTTCTGCACCACCGTATCTCCAGGATTGAGTGTGACCTCTGCGCCGTCGTCGAGCTCGAGGATGATCGTGCCGTCGAGCACCACCTCGAAGTCGATGGTGTCGGTGGTGTGCATACCCGGA
>DASQCE010000048.1:0-18998 GCA_035634855.1 Mycobacterium sp. | reverse complement strand
ACTGATTCCAGGAATGATGCTGGGCGTGCGGGTCGCGGCATCGCTGGCCGTGATCATCACCTTGTTGGTCGACATCTTCGGCGCAGGAACAGGTCTCGGACGCCTCCTAATCGAAAGCCAGCAGCGCCTTGACGCATCGGCGGCCTGGGGACTGCTGCTGATCGTCGGGGTCTTCGGCTACCTGATGAGCTGGATGCTGTCGCGGCTGGAGCGTGCGTCGGGGTTGGCTCTTGGCAGCATGGCGACGAGCTCCTCGCGGTTCGCGGCACCAGTCTTCATCATCGCCCGGTAGACATGACCCTCGACGGTGCGCACGGAGAGAGTTAATCGCTCGGCGATCACGCGGGTCGGCTGTCCTTGACGGATCAACATCACGATCTCACGTTCACGGTCGGTCAATTGAAATCGCTCGGCGGCTCTCAGAAGCGCCGGAGTGGATGCGCCACCGCATCGTTGTGCCGGCTCAACGGCCCGCGCCGAATTGGTCAACGATGCACCCTTGAGATTCTGGCTGCGGTACCAGCGCCGCGTGGGGCCGTCGCGTCCATCGCGGCGATCAAATCACCCATCCGCTCGAAATCCACTGATAATGACGGGGACCGTCATCGGCTCGATGTTGGGGCTGCCGGGCAACGGCCGTCGAATCAGCTTGCGGACCATGCACGTCTTCGAATTTCGGGACGGGTTGTCAGCCATGAGAACGTCTGGCTGGACACCGGCAGCGACGATCCCCGGACCGGAATGTCTGGTGCTGAACCTGAATTCGGCCGCCGAGAGGATCCTTCGCGCCGAGGACGGTTTGTACCATCGCCACGCCGTATCACCGCGACGAGCACGCATACCGGCCATGAACTCTGTCGCGCGCTGCACTGTGCACAGGTCAACGGCACCAAGTGTTCCGAGCGGTCATGGGTTCATCACTCTCCCCGCGCGGAGTCTGACGAGACATTCGCACGCTGCATTAGCCGCTTGACAATGCCCGAGTGGAAGCCTGCTGGAATGCCGTTTCGGCGAACTTAGGGGCCGAGGTTGGTCACCGTGTACATCACCGGATAGCTGTTCGACTCCTGCCGGCCCGGGCCGACAACATGCAGCGGCGGCGGCACACCCTTCGCGTCGGTAGCGTTGCTTAGCTGGGCCGGATCCACTGCGCCGGCGAGCGAGTACGAATCGAGGGAGAACGGCAGGCTGTTCGACGTCGTGATCTCCGGCCCGTCGGAGAGTTGGAAATGCAGGTGCGGGCCGCTGGAGTTTCCGGAGCTGCCCAGCTTGCCGATCACCTGGCCCTTCCTCACCTCGTCGCCGGTCTTGACCGAAACGCTGCCCGGCTGCAGATGCGCGTAGACCGCCCAGACGCCCGGCGAAATCTGAAGGGATACATGGTTTCCGCTGTAATCCCGCGGTCCACGCAGCCCGGCCACCGGGGTGTTCGGCGTCTGCTCGGGCATCCCGTCGAACGCCACGGAGACCGACCCGTCGGCGACGGCGACCACGTCGGCACCGAAGCCGTACCACTGCTCGTTCCGGCTGCCGTCGCCCTCGAACAATCTGCCGTCGCGCAGCTGCACCCAGTCGATGGCGAACTCCTCGAACTTCTTGACGCTGTTGCCGCCCACCGCGATTCGCGCGCCCCGGTGCGGCGCCTCGGGTACGCAGCAAGAGTTGGCGTTCAGCCATGCCTGACCCTTGAGCGGAGACGAGATGGTGGTCGGCTGCCGCGGATCGACGTCGAGTTCCGGGCCAACGATGTCGCGGGCTCCCACTATTGACCCGAGGTCAGACGTGCCCGGCCGGTAGCTGATTCGGTGGTTGAGGCCGTCTGGCACATTGTCCGGCGGCACGACGACGTCGATCACGGTGCCCAACGCCCCGCTGGCTGGCACCACCGCGGTAGGCGGCCCGGTGAACGCCGGCGTGGTGAACTTGGCGACTTCATCGCCGTCGAGCTTCAACAGGGACGCGCCATCCGGTGCGAGAACTTCGATCGAGGTCACCGTGACGGGCGCGTTGAACATGCTTTGCAGGATCAGGTCATATTCGAGATGGGTCTTGCCGTCGCTGCCGAGAAGCCGGATCGGCGGATTGACCGCCGACACCGTCAGCGCGGTCGTCGTCACTTCGGCCTGCGGCTGCGGCGCCACCGGTGATGGAGACGACCCCGGCACGGGTTGCGAACTGCACGCGGTCAAGGCGGCGACGCACACGGCGACGCCGCATCGCACTACTGCATGCACCGCGACAGCACCCGACCGAACTGCAGAAGGCGTTGCATCTGGGCCAGGCCGCCGTTGTCGACGGACTTCAAGTAGCGGAACGATTCACAGTAGATGTCGGTTTCGGTGGCCGACTTCTGCCGCGACCGCGTGACGAGCTGGGTGTACACCCGCAGCCGCACCTCGGACAGCCGGCGTGTGTCGTCGCCGATCACCTCGTACTCGGCGGTGAGCACGTGGTCGGTGATGGTCGACAGCAGGATGGTTCGGACGGACGCGTTCAAAATGCGTCGTTCGCGGTCTCCATCCGCAAGCTCGTCGTCGGCGCGCCACATGATCAGACGTTGTCCGTCGGTGAGCACGACCTCCTGCCACTGGGGGTACCACCCGCCCGGAGGGCAGGGGGACGGCTCGACCCACGACTCCTCCGTCGATCCACGCGACATGATGAAGGACTTGATCGCCGAAAGGTCGATGACCGAACGTATTTGGTCTAGTGCCAGATCGGGGTCACGCAGGTACACCTTGGCCGCCTCCTCGACACTGGAGTACGGCGCCCAGTCCTGCGGTATACCCATTTACGGCCCCTTCGCTACTCCTCCGAACCACCCCGAACCGCGCCTCGCACCGCTTGCGAGGCGGCCCGGATCTGTGGGGTCACCAGCATCACCTGACCCAGCACCCCATTGACGAAACCCGGTGAGTCGTCGGTGGACAACCGCTTGGCCAGCTCGACGGCTTCGTCGACGGCGACCGGTTCGGGGACGTCATCGGCGTGCAGCAGTTCCCACACCGCCACCCGCAGGATCGCCCTGTCGACGGCGGGCAGCCTGTCCAGCGTCCAGCCCTGCAGGTGGGCCGAGATGAGGTCGTCGATGTGCGCGGCGGTCTCGGTCACTCCGCGTGCCACGGTAACCGTGTACGGGTTGAGCGGAGAGAAGTCAGACTCCTTCTCCGCCAAGGTGTTTCGCGATTCGGCGACTTCGGCGGCCGTTAGCCCCCGAGCTTCGGCCTCGAACAGCAGGTCGACGGCGCGTTTGCGGGCCTGATGACGGCCGCGACCGCCTCGGCGATCAGGCATTACGCCCGGCCTTCATGCCGGTCAGGCATTCACGCGACCTAAGTAGCTACCGTCGCGGGAGTCGACCTTCAGCTTGTCGCCGGTGTTGATGAACAGCGGCACGTTGATCGTGGCGCCGGTCTCCAGCGTCGCCGGCTTGGTGCCTGCGCTGGACCGATCACCCTGCAGGCCGGGCTCGGTATGGGTGACCGCGAGTTCCACGGTCACCGGCAGCTCCAGATACAGCGGCGCGCCGTCGTGGAATGCCACCTGCACAGGCATGCTCTCGAGCAGGTAGTTGGCGGCGTCGCCGACCAGCGAGTCGGGCAGGTGGTGCTGCTCGTAGTCCTCGCTGTCCATGAACACGAAGTCCGACCCGTCGCGGTACAGGTACGTGGTGTCGCGCCGGTCGACGGTCGCGGTCTCGACCTTCACACCGGCGTTGTACGTCTTGTCGACGACCTTGCCGGACAGCACGTTCTTCAGCTTGGTCCGCACGAAGGCCGGTCCCTTGCCGGGCTTTACATGCTGGAACTCGATGATTTGCCACAGCTGGCCGTCGATTTGCAGGACGAGCCCATTCTTGAAGTCGGCGGTCGTTGCCACTTTCGGTCGTTCTCCTCAGAGGATCGCCAGTTCTTTCGGGAACCGGGTGAGTAAGTCTGTCGTCTGATGTTGCCGACCCGGCGGCTCCGAGGCCGTGTCGCGGACGACCAGCGTGTCCTCGATTCGGACGCCGCCGTGGTCGGGCAGATAGACACCTGGCTCGACGGTGACCGCAGAGCCAGCAAGCAGTGTACCGGCGGACGACGCGCTGATTCCCGGCGCTTCGTGGATCTGCAGCCCGACACCGTGGCCGAGCCCGTGGCTGAAGTTGTCGGCGTAGCCGGCCTCCGCGATGACCTGCCGCGACGCGCCGTCGACATCCTTGAGCGTGACGCCAGGCGCGAGCGCGTTACGGCCCGCTTGTTGTGCCGCGGCAACCAGCTGATAGATGTCGAGCTGCCACTGCGCGACCGGCGCCAGCACAAAGGTGCGGGTCATGTCTGAGTGGTAGCCGCACACCAGCGCACCGAAGTCGATCTTGACGAAGTCGCCCGCCGCCAGCACCGCGTCGGTCGGCCGGTGGTGCGGGATCGCCGAGTTGGCCCCGGCGGCCACGATCGTCTCGAATGACACGCCGTCGGCGCCATGGTCGAGCATCAGCGACTCGAGTTCGCGCCCCACCTCTTTTTCCGTCCGGCCAGCCCGCAGTCCCCCGCGCTCGACGAGGTCGGTCAGCGCGGCATCAGCCGCCTCGCACGCCAGCCGCAGCAGCGCGATCTCGCCTGCATCCTTGACCTCGCGCAGCGCCTCCACCGTTCCAGCGGCGCGAACCAATTCGGTCGAGTCGCCAGCCGCCTTGCGCAGAGCGGCAAACCCGTCGACGGTCACCACATGACTTTCAAACCCCATCCGCCGCGCGCCGTCCTCGGCTGCACGCGCAGCCAGATGCGGCCCGCACGCCCGCTCGATGACGATCTCGGCGTCGGGGGCCTGCTGCGCGGCCTGGGTGCGATAGCGGCCGTCGGTAGCCAACACCGGCGTTTCGTTGTCGGCGCGGACGAGCAGTGCCGCATTCGAACCCGTAAAGCCGGACAGATAACGCACGTTGACCAGGTCGGACACCAGCATCGCGTCGAGGTCGGCATCCGCCAGCCGTTGGCGCAGCCGGTCCCGGCGCTGAGATATTGTCACAGTCGATGACGCTACTCGCTAAGGTGTGGCCTCATGAGTAAGTGGCTACTGCGCGGACTGGTGTTCGCGGCCCTGATGGTGATCGTTCGGTTACTGCAGGGGGCGATGATCAACGCGTGGGAAACCAAGGCGGGATTGATCAGCATCACGCTGGTCGTTCTCTTCGCGATCGCGGTGTTCATCTGGGGTCTCATCGACGGCCGGGCCGACGCACGAGCCAACCCTGACCCCGATCGCCGCGAAGACTTGGCGATGACGTGGCTGCTGGCCGGCCTGTTCGCAGGCGTCGTGAGCGGCGCGGTCGCGTGGTTCATCTCGCTCTTCTACAAGAGCCTCTACGTCGAGGCGCTGCTCAACGAGCTCACCACGTTCGCGGCGTTCACCGCGCTCGTGGTGTTCCTATTCGCGATCGCAGGCGTCGCGCTGGGTCACTGGCTGGTCGACCGCAAGGGTCCCGAGGTGCCGCACCACGGAACGTCGGTCACCGATGACGACCGGGCGAACACCGATGTGTTCGCCGCAGTGCGCCATGACGGTGGCGCCGACACCACCGAGACGGCACCCACCCAGGCGCGTCGCGAGGAAAAGTCCTAACCGATCCGACGGTCCATCACCGGCGGCCCTGAACACTGCATCACCGCAGTCTTATCGCCATTCTTTCAGCCAGCTCCCGCACCGCGATGCCGAACGTTTCGAGCACCCGAACGCGTCCGTCGCCACTGGAGTCGATCTCAAAGATCGCGTGATCGGTGTAGACCCGGCTGACGCAGCGCAGTCCGGTCAGCGGATACGTGCATTGCGCAACCAGCTTCGCGGTGCCGTCCTTTGTGAACAGGTTCATCATCACGAACACATCTTTCGCACCAATGGCGAGATCCATGGCTCCGCCGACGGCTGGAATGGCATCGGGCGCGCCGGTGTGCCAGTTCGCGAGATCGCCGCGCTCACTCACCTGGAAAGCACCGAGGACGCAGACGTCCAGATGGCCGCCGCGCATCATCGCGAAGGAATCGGCATGGTGGAAGTACGACGCGCCGGGCGTCTCGGTGACGGGAATCTTGCCCGCATTCATGAGATCCGCGTCGATCGCCTCGCCGACCGCTTCGCCACCCATGCCGAGCATGCCGTTCTCGGTGTGCAACACCACATCTGCCTCAGGCGTCAAGTACTCGGCGACGGTCGTGGGTTGTCCGATCCCGAGGTTGACATACGAGCCGCGTGGAATGTCGCGTGCGATGATGGCCGCGAGTTCGCGGCGGTCCAGCGGGTCACGATCGACATGTTCGACCGCGCTCCGACTCGGGACGTGCACCGTCATGACGCCACCTGCGAGGTGTGTTGGTCGTTGGATACGGCGGACAGATCGAGGATGCGGTCGACGAAGATGCCCGGTGTAACCACGGTTTCGGGGTCGATCGCACCCACCTCGACGACGCGGGAGACCTCGGCGACGGTGAGCGTCGCGGCGGTGGCCATCACCGGGCCGAAGTTGCGGGCAGTCTTGCGGTACAACAGGTTTCCCGCTCTGTCGCCGATGTGAGCGCCGATGAGAGCGACGTCGCCCCTGATCGGGTACTCCAGCACGTAGTCGCGGCCGTCGATCGTGCGGATCTCCTTACCCTCGGCCAGAGGCGTGCCGACGCCGGTCGGGCAGAAGAAGGCGCCGATGCCCGCGCCGGCCGCCCTGATCCGTTCGGCCAGGTTTCCCTGTGGCACCACCTCGAGTTGGACCTTGCCCGCCCGGTACAGCCCGTCGAACACATACGAATCCGACTGCCGCGGAAACGAGCAGATGACCTTGGTTACCCGACCGGCGGCGAGCAGGGCCGCCAGGCCGGTGTCGCCGTTACCCGCATTGTTGCTGACAATGGTCAGGTCGGTGGCACCCTGTTCGATCAACGCGTCGATCAGTGTTGTCGGCATGCCCGCCATGCCGAATCCACCCACGAGAATTGTTGCCCTGTCGGCGATTCCGGCGACAGCCTCGCGCGCCGTATGGCAGATCGCGGTACGACTCACGACCGATCCTCCTTCTCCTCGGCAAAGTCGGGCAGCACCTCGGCCGCGATCCGGAACGCCGTATTGGCATCCGGCACACCGCAGTAGATCGCGGTCTGCATCAGGAGTTCTTTGATCTCATCGTTGGTCAGCCCGTTACGACGCGCGGCGCGCAGATGCATCTTCAGCTCGTCGTGATGGCCCCGGGCTACCAGGGCGGTGAGTGTGATCAACGACCGGCTGCGGCGGTCCAGGCCCTTTCGCGTCCAGATTGTGCCCCAAGCATATTCGGTGATGAGCCGCTGAAATTCCGCAGTGAAGTCGGTGGTCGCCGCTATGGCCCGGTCGACATGCTCGTCGCCGAGGACTTCGCGTCGCACGGCCACGCCCGCGTCGTACACCTCGTCGCCGGTCGCCGCGCGCACCGGCGGCGGGCCGATATGTTCGATGATCAATTCGGCGACCTCGGCGGGTGCCTCGGCGGGCGCGAGGTGTCCGACACCGTCAAGTTGGACGAAGCGGCCGTCCTTGACGCCAGAGGCTATGCGCCGCAGACACTCCGGCGGGGTGGGAAGGTCGTCGCCACCGGCGATCGCAAGGACGGGGACGCCGATCTCATGCAACCGGTCGGTGATGTCGAAGCCCGCCAGGGCGTCACACACATCAGCGTAGGACTTGGGATCGGTGTCGCGCAGGGCATGCAGCAGCGCCGTGCTGACATGCGGTTGGCGTTCGAGAAAGCCTTCCGAGAACCAGCGTTGCGCAGCGCCCGCCAGGGCGGCATCCATGCCGTCTGCCCGGACGGAAGCGGCACGTTCGCGCCAGCCGTCCGGTGTTCCGATCGTTGCACCGGTGCACAGCAGGGTCGCCGATGCGATGCGGTGCGGCGCGTTCAGCAGCAACTGCAGCCCCACGCAGCCGCCAACCGAATCGCCTGCGTAATGGAATGTCTCGGTAGTGAATTCGTCCGCCAGCGCCAGCACACCGGTCGCCAGCTCGGCCATCGTGAACGACTCCGCAGGACCATTCGTGCCGTGACCCGGCAGGTCCCAGGCGATGACGCGGACGTGGCGGCGAAGTCGCACCGCCGCGTCGCTCCACAGTGTGGCGGCGGTGGTGCCCAGGGACGGTCCGAGCAGGACTACAGCGGCGTTATCCGGGCCGCCGAAATCGGTGCCGATGATGCGCGGATTACTCACGGCGTGTCCTTCAGGTAGTGGCGGGCGCGCTGCAAAACGGAGTCGACCAGCTGCTCAACAACCCCGGTATAGCCGGAAATCGCTGCACGCCCGGTTAATTCGGTCATCGTCTGCTGCTCAGACAGCAGCCCACCGGCGGCCGCCAGATTGGCGGCCGCGCGTGCCGCATCCACCCGCAGCCCGGTCAGTAGCTCGGATGTGTGGGCGGCGGCGACGAGGGCGTGTCGGGCCAGGGTTCGTAGCGTCGCCCATTCCGCATGCCAGGCGCCGTCGGCGCGCTCATCGACGCTGGCGGCCGCCGCGATGTGCAGGGTCGCGCCCAGCGGGCCTGCGGTCAGCGCGGCACGGCGGATGAGCACCGAGCGGATGGGGTTGTTCTTGTGTGGCATCGTCGACGATCCTCCGCCCTCCCCTTCGACCAGCTCCCCGATCTCTGGCCTGCTGCCGGTGGCCACGTCCGAAGCGATATGCCCCCACGCGTCGCAACAGGTCACCAGCGCGTCGCCGATGCGGGTGACGGTCGACCGCGTCGTGTGCCACGGCGGCGCGGGCGCCAGCCGCAGCGCCGCGGCCAGCGCGTCACTGAGCGCGATCGCGCCGTCGACCGACCCGGTCAACTCGGTGGCTGCGGCCAGCGTGCCCGCCGCGCCGCCGATCTGCGCTGGCAGCGAGGCCCGTAGCCCCGCCACCGGCTCGGCGGCTTCGATAACGCCGGACAGCCAGTGCGCGACCTTCACGCCGACGGTGCTGGGCAGCGCGGCCTGAGTCAGTGTGCGCGCGACCATCGGTGTGTCCCTGTGGGTTTCGGCCAGTCCGGACAGCGTGCGCACCTGGCTTGCGAGTTCATTGCCGATGCGCGCCAGCACATCGCGCACGCACAGCATCAGCGCGGTGTCGATGACGTCCTGGCTCGTCAGACCGCGATGCAACCAGCGCGCCGTCGGCTCCGGTGTGCGGTGCCGAAGCAGCGCGACCAGGCCGGTGACAGGGTTGCCGTCGGCGTCGGCACCGTCGGCGATCGCCTCGGCGTCGCCGTCTGCCAGCTGATCGGTGAGGTTGACCCGCGCCTCCGCCGGCGCGATCCCGGCCGCGACGAGCCCATCCAGCCATGCCTGCTCGACTGCGAGCATCGCCATCAAGAACGCGCCATCGCTCATCAACTCACCGGCGCGCTGATCCCCTGGCCAGAACAGGTCGGTCACGGCCGATGTCCCGGGTAGCGCAGGAAAACTGTTTCGTCCGCACCCTGGAGTTTGATGTCGAAGCGCAAGCCATGCCCGTCACGGTCCGCCACCATGGTGTGGCGGCGTTCGGCGGGCAGCGAATTCAGCAACGGGTCACCCGATAGCTGTTCGCCAGGCAGATACGCGCGGGTGAACAACCTGTTGAGCAGGCCGCGGGCGAAGACGGCGACCATGATGAAAGGAGCCGAATCCGGTTGCGTCGCACCGGGAAGCACCGTCGAGAAGATGTAGCGCCCTTCATCGTCGGTAATTGCGCGACCCCAACCGGTGAAGGTCCAGCCGTCGCGGCGAAGCGAACCGGTCGCCTTCGGGGTGACACCGTCCGCGTCCGCCTGCCAGATCTCCAACAGGGCGTCGGGAACCGGCTTTCCGTGACCATCGGTGACCACACCGTGTAGCTGAATCGCGCCGGGTGAGCCGGGCGGCACTAGTTCGTTGCCCCGGTCGAACGGCAGGGCGTAGCCGAAGAACGGCCCGATGGTCTGGCCAGGAGTTGCGGTCAGCATTGTGCTCATCGGTGTTCGCCCCCACTGTCAGGGTTCTCGATGGGTGTGCGGGCCGAACCGGTCAGCACGATGTCCCAACGGTAACCCGTGGCCCACTCGTGGGTGGTGAGGTCGTGGTCATAACTGGCGACCAACCGATCGCGGGCCTTCTGATCTGTGATCGATTGAAGGATCGGGTCCAGTCCAGACAGGGGATCGCCCGGGAAGTACATCTGGGTGATCATCCGCTGGGTGAATTCCGTTCCGAACAGCGAGAAGTGGATGTGCGCAGGCCGCCACGCATTGTGGTGGTTCTTCCACGGATAGGGCCCTGGCTTGATCGTCGTGAAGTGGTAGTAACCGTCGTCGTCCGTCAGGCAACGGCCCACTCCGGTGAAGTTCGGATCGATCGGCGCCGGATGCTGATCCCGCTTGTGGATATAGCGCCCGCTCGCGTTGGCTTGCCAGATTTCGACGAGTTGCCGGCGCACCGCCCGTCCGTCGCCGTCGACGATTCGACCGGTCACGACCGTCCGTTCGCCGATAGGCGCACCGTTGTGCTGGATCGTCAGGTCGGATTCGAGCGGATGCACGTCGCGTTCGCCGAAGCACGGTGTCCACAACTCGACGCCCTCAGGGTCAACGTGGTGAAGGTCTTTCGTGGGATGTCGCAACAGGTTGCTCCGGTAGGGCGCGTAGTCCAGCCTCGGCTGTGTCTCCTCCACTCCCGAACGCTGGTACGCCGACTCGATCGCGCCGATCTCCACGCTCACCTCGGCCTGGCTCACCAAGACACTGTCCGAGTTCCTGCCTTTCATTGCTGTCACGGTGTGCACGGTATCGGCCACTTCGGGATGTCGTGAAAGAAGGAGTTCCGCTCAGCGGAAGGATTTGAGGAGTGGCCGGCAATACCTCGACGGTGCTCTGCAGGTCGCAGCCCGCGGCTCGGCCGCTTGCTTTGACGGTCGCCGCTACTGGACAGCGGCGAGGTACCGCAGTGCCAGTACATAGCCCTGCACGCCAAGGCCGACGATCACGCCGGTCGCGACGGCGCTGATGTAGGAGTGGTGGCGGAACTCCTCGCGGGTGTGCACATTGCTGATGTGCACCTCGATCAACGGCGCCCGCAGCTCGGCACAGGCGTCGCGTAGCGCGACCGACGTGTGAGTGAGCGCACCCGCGTTGAGCACCACGGGGTCACCTGCATCAGCCGCCGTGTGCACCCAGCCCAGCAGCTCGGCTTCACTGTCACTCTGTCGCACAACGGCTTTCAGGTTGAGCTCGTCGGCTTCGCGTTCGATCAGCTTTACCAAATCGTCGTGCGTGGTGCTGCCGTATACCTCCGGCTCGAGGCGGCCCAGCCGACCGAGGTTGGGACCGTTGAGCACGAGCACCGTCGTGGGACTCATTGCACCACCGCCCCAATCTCTGAGTACGCCGCCGCCAGTAGCGACGGATCCGGGCCCTCCAAACGTCCGGGCTTACCAAGCCCCTCGAGCACGATAAAGCGCAACACACCCGCACGGGTCTTCTTGTCACCGGCCATGTACTCCAGCAATTGCGGCAGCGCGTCGGCGTCATACGTGACCGGCAGCCCCAGCGAGTGCAGGACTGCCCGATGCCGTTCGGCCGTATCGTCGTCGAGGCGCCCGGCCAGCCGGCCGAGTTCGGCGGCGAACACCAGACCCACAGACACCGCCGCGCCGTGTCGCCACTGATAGCGCTCCCGTCGCTCGATCGCGTGCGCCAGAGTGTGGCCATAGTTGAGGATCTCGCGCAGCTGCGATTCCTTCTCGTCGGCCGCGACGACCTCCGCTTTGACGGCGACCGCGCGCCGGATCAGCTCGGGCAGGACGGCGCCCGCGGGATCGAGCGCGGCCTCGGGGTCGGCCTCGATCAGGTCGAGGATCACCGGGTCGGCGATGAAGCCTGACTTCACGATCTCGGCCATACCGGCCACGATCTCGTTGCGCGGCAAGGTTTCCAATGTCGCGATGTCGACCAGCACGGCCACCGGCTGATGGAACGCCCCCACCAGGTTCTTGCCCGCGTCGGTGTTGATACCGGTTTTCCCGCCGACCGCCGCGTCGACCATGCCGAGCAGTGTGGTGGGCACATGCACGATGTCGACTCCGCGCAGCCAGGTCGCCGCGGCAAAGCCGGCGACATCGGTGGCCGCTCCCCCGCCGAGGCTGACGATCGCGTCCTTGCGGCCGACGCCGATGCGCCCCAACACCTCCCAGATGAACCCGACGACGGGCAGCTCCTTACCCGCCTCGGCGTCGGGGATTTCGATCCGATGCGCGTCGATTCCCTTGTCCGACAAGCGGTCGCGAATCACCTCGGCGGTCTGCGCCAGCACCGGCTGGTGCAGGATCGCGACCTTGTGCCTGCCCCCGAGGATGCGTTGCAGATCGCCGAGCAGCCCGGTACCGATGATCACCGGGTAGGGCGGGTCGACCAGGACATCGACAGTAACGGGCTCAGTCATGGGTCCGTTCCGCGTTACGTGCGGCCAGGGCGGCCGGCGTGGGTGGAGCCTCGGTGCTGGGCGGCGGTGTCAGCTTCGACGGGGCGCGGCCCCACGACGGGCGTCGACGGCGTCGGCGCGGGTCCGGCGCGTCGGGATTCTCGAGGCGCGCCACGATGTGCCGAACCACCGCCCCGGGGTTGCGGCGATTGGTGTTCACCCGAATGGTGGCGACCCGCCGGTACAGCGGAACCCGCTGCGCCATCAGCTCGCGGTATCTCTTGGCGGGGTCGCCGCCGGCCAGTAGCGGTCGCACGGTGCCGCCGGTGGTGCGCCGGATGCCTTCGGCCGCGCTGATCTCCAGGAAGATCACGGTATGGCCGGCCAGCGCTTCGCGCACACCTTCCGAAGTGATCGCGCCGCCGCCGAGGGACACGATGCCATCGTGCTCGGACAGCGCGGTGCGCACCACGGCCTCCTCTATACGGCGGAACTCCTGCTCGCCATCCACGAACAGTTCGGCAATGCTGCGGCCGGTGGTCTCGACGATCTTGACGTCGCTGTCCAGCAGCGGCACCTGCAGCGCCTTGGCCAAGCGGCGTCCGATCGTGGACTTACCGGAGCCTGGCATACCTATCAACACCGCTTTGGGAGCCATCAGCCTGACGCCCGTGGTGACTCGGCGGATGGCTCGCGCGCCGCGACGGCGCGCAGGTAGGTGTCAATGTTGGCCCGCGTCTCGGCGAGCGAATCCCCGCCGAATTTCTCCAGCGCGGCGCGCGCCAGCACCAGCGCGACCATGGTCTCCACGACCACACCCGCGGCGGGCACCGCACATACATCGGAGCGCTGGTGGATCGCGACGGCTTCGTCGCCGGTGGCCATGTCGACGGTGGCCAGCGCCCGCGGCACCGTCGAGATCGGCTTCATCGCGGCGCGCACTCGCAACGGCTGGCCGTTGGTCATGCCGCCTTCCAGCCCGCCGGCCCGGTTCGTCGAGCGCGTCACGCCGTCGGGGCCCGGATACATCTCGTCGTGGGCGACGCTGCCGCGCCGGCGAGCGGTTTCAAAGCCGTCGCCCATCTCGACGCCCTTGATCGCCTGAATGCCCATCACCGCACCGGCCAGCTGGCTGTCGAGCCGGTTGTCGCCGCTGGTGAACGAGCCGAGCCCGACGGGCAGCCCGTGGGCGACGACCTCGACGATGCCGCCGAGCGTATCGCCGTCCTTCTTGGCGGCCTCGATCTCGGCGATCATCAGCTTCTCGGCCGCTTCGTCGAAGGCCCGCACCGGGCTCGCGTCGATGGCCGACAGGTCGGAGGCCTGCGGCGGCGGGCCGTCGTAGGGCTTGGACGCGCCGATGGAGATGACGTGCGACACCACCTCGACTCCCAGCGCCTCTCGCAGGAACGCCCTGGCGATGGTTCCCGCGGCGACGCGGGCGGCGGTTTCGCGGGCACTGGCCCGCTCGAGCACGGGGCGCGCGTCGTCGAAGCCGTACTTGAGCATGCCCGCGTAGTCGGCATGGCCCGGCCGCGGTCGGGTGAGCGGCTCGTTGCGGGCGCTGTCCTCGAGTTCGGCCGGGTCGACGGGATCGGCGGCCATCACGGTTTCCCACTTCGGCCACTCCGTGTTGCCGACTTCGATCGCGATCGGGCCGCCGAGCGTGACGCCGTGCCGGACGCCGGCGAGCATGGTGATCTGGTCCTGCTCGAACTTCATCCTGGCGCCGCGGCCGTAGCCGAGCCGGCGCCGGGCCAGCTGACCCGCTATCTCGTCGGAGGTGACGTGGACGCCGGCGACCATGCCTTCGACCACGGCCACCAGCGCGCGGCCGTGGGATTCACCAGCTGTGGTCCATCGCAACACGCGTCCCATTTTCGCACGTCACCCGCCGACACCGATTTCGGCGTGATAAGTGACGCTGAGCGGAGGAAATCACGCCGAAATCGCAAGCCCGTCCAGGACGCGATTTATCTCGCTGACGGCCTGGCGGTGGGCGGCCTTCTGGTCGTCGGCGCGGGCGACGATCATCGCGGTCTCGCAGAGCGCGCCGTAAAGAAAGTGAGCGAGCGGCCCCGGTGGTCGCGGTGCGATGCGGCCGGCCTCCGCAGCCTGCAAGATCCCGATCTGCATCATTTCGAGCAGCGGGGTTTCCAGCCGGCGCACCTGCTCCCAGCCGATCGCGGTCAAGGCGTCGAGCAGCACGATGCGCTGAAGTCCGGGGTCGAGGCACTCGTCCAGGAAGGCCCGGCGCGCGGCATTCAAGGCGTCCCACGGATCCTTCTTGCGGGCGTAGGCCTCGGCCAGGGGCGTGGCCACCCGCTCGACCTCGCGCGAGAACACCGCCTCGAAGAGCTGTCGCTTGCCCTCGAAGTGGTGATAGACGGCGCCCTTCGTCACGCCCGCCCTCGCCGCCACCGCGTCGAGCGAAGTCGCGTCGTAGCCTTCGCGCGCAAACAGCGCGCGGGCCGCATCGACGAGCGCGCTGGTGGTCGCCTCGGTGCGCTCGGCCTGGGTTCGTCTCGCCACCTTCGTCGCCACGGCCTGACCATAGCCGGTGTTCACGTACGTTCCGGCTCCAACGCGACCAGCGGCAGCGCTCGACGCGTGAACCAGGTGTAATTCTCGGCCTGCGGGTGCATCTCGACGAAAGCCCGCCGAACACGGTCGCGTTCGGCGCCTGCGAGCAGCCGGGGCTGGCACGCGCATCCGGTGGCGGCCCACGACGATCCGGTAGAGCCTGGCGTGCGGCCGCCCCATTGCTCGCGGCGCACCACCCGATTCGACTGGCGCGCAAGGCCCAATTCTCGGTGGGCATCTCCACTTACATACCCATAGTAGGTTTTACCTACCACGAGTATGCAAGTGCGCAACCCCCCAAAGAGCTAGATCACGGCCAGTGCGGTGGCCGTCACCGCTGCCAGGCACATCGACGGGCCGTGCGGCACGGTCTCTCCCGATCGGCGCAGCACTGTGACGATGGCCCACCCCGCTGTCAGCAACGGTGCGCCGAGCGCGGCAAGCAGCCAGACGTCACCGCCGAATATGCCTGTCAGCGCACCGATGCCGATCGCGAGTTTGACGTCACCAGCGCCCATCGCCGCCGGTGACACCACGTACACGGCGGCATAGACGGCGAACAGCGCGACTGCGCCGAGCACGGCAGGCGCGCCACGGCCGAACATGCTGGCGGTCGCAATGATCACCGCCGCGCCGGGCATCGTCAGCCAGTTCGGCAGCCGTCGCTCGCGGATGTCGTAGACGCTGAGCGCCGCCAGCCACGCCACAACACAGACGCCGGCCAGCCCCGCCCCCATCAATGGAGGTTAACGCCGACTCGGGGGCCGGCTGAGCACCAATTAGCCTCGAGTGCGTGCCAGGTCACCGCCGGTCGCCGATCGGCCCCGCGCTACTGGTGGTCATCGCCGCGATCAGTCAGGAGGTCGGTGCCGCATTCGCAGTCGGTCTGTTTGCCGCGCTGGGCGCTATCGGGGCCGTCTTCGTCCGGTTCCTTGTCGCAGGGGTGATCCTGTGCGTGGCGGTCCGCCCCCGGCTGCGTGGGCTGTCCAGCCGGGCGTGGTTGTCGGCGGCCGCACTTGCCGCCACGTTGACGGTGATGAACCTGTGCTTCTACAACTCGCTGACCCGCATCCCCCTCGGCGTCGCTGTCACAGTTGAAGCCCTTGGCCCGCTTGCACTTTCCGTTGTAGTCAGCCAACGCAAGACCTCTTGGTTATGGGCGCTGCTGGCCCTGCTGGGCGTCGCTCTGCTCAGCCTCACCGGCGTTCGGGTCGGTCACCTCGACCCGGTCGGACTAGGCTTCGCGGCAGCCGCGGCGGCGAGCTGGGCGGCCTACATTCTGGCCACAGCGCGAGCGGGATCCGACTTCCCCAGCCTCGACGGGCTGGCTCTTGCGACCGCGATCGGCGCATTGGTCACGGGCCCCTTCGCGGCCGTCGCGGTCGAACCCCACGGCGCTCTGCGGTGGCAGGTACTGGGGCTGGGGGCGATCGTCGGCGTGATGTCCTCGGTGATTCCCTACTCACTGGAGTTCACCTCCCTTCGCCGCCTCCCGCCGGAGACGTTCGCGATCTTGACGTGTCTTTCGCCGGTCGTGGCAGCGGTCGCGGGCTGGGTGATCCTTGGACAGCACCTCGCGGTGACGGGGTATGTTGCGATCGTATTGGTGACCGTGGCTAGCATCGAGGCGGTGCGCGCCGCCCGGGAGCGCTTGGCGCAGAGCGACACTCGGATGATCACCGGCTAGCGAGACAGCAGCCGCTGCGCCACATCGCCGACGGCCGTGATCAATTCGGGCACCACGGTCGACGGCCCGACCGGCTGAAACACGAGAGTGTCCACGCCTAGACCGAAGTTCCCCCTGCTTTGTTGATAGTTTGGGGCATTGACCTGGGGTTTTGTGGTTCGTGGGGTGTGGGTTACTGACTACGTGTAGCCGTGGCGGTGTGAGACGGCGAGCAGTTCGAAGGCTTGGCGTTGCAGCGGGGTGGGGCTGGTGATGATGGTGAATGGTGGCGTGTCGTCGGCCGGTTGGATGTGGTTGGCGCAGATGGTGGCCAGGTCGGCGAGCAGGCTGGTGAAGCTGTGTACCGGGACGCCGTCTTCGGTGCGTTTGCGGGCGGCTTTGGTGAGTGCCTGGTCGGAGCGTTGCGCGGCGGCGACGGGGTTGGCGCGTTTGGCAGCTGCGCCGGGTTTGTCGTTGTCGTGGAACAGGATTGGGGCCAGCGCGTGTTTCATGTGCCAGCTCAAGTAGTAGGACAGCATGCGCAAGAACATGTGGGCGCGCACCCGATCGGCCAGCCGATGGCGGATGGGCCGCACGTCCAGCTCGCTGTTGAGGGTGCGGAAGAACCGTTCGACGTCTTCGAGTCCCTTGTAGCGCAGCACCACGTCGTCGGCGGGCAGGGTGTCGGCGGGCAGGCTGGTGCGCAGCACGTAGATGCCGTCCAGGGCGGCCTCGGCGGCGATGGTCTCGGTGTTGCGGGTGAACGTGAATGCCTCGTCGGTGATCTCGATGGTGAAGTGCTTGGCCATGTTGTAGTGGCCAATGACCTTGCCCACCCGCAGGGCGATCGTGTCCCGCCCGCGCAACGGTCGTTTCTCGCGGCGGGTGGCCGCGGCGATCTTGTCCAGTTCTTTGTCGGTGGCTGCGAGCAGCTCTTGGCGGGTGCGGGCGCGGTCCTCGGCCAATACCGGGTTGTGGCAGCACACCAGCCGCTCCCCGGGAAAGTCCGGGGAGTCGATCTCGACGAGGTTCTGCTCGTCGAACAGCGACAGCTGCAGCGCGCCATCCTCGAGCAGGGTCTTGATCTGCGGGGCCCGCAGGGCGCTGAGCCAATCAAGGTGGGCCGGCCGCAGCTCGTCGCGGATGCGCGCATTGGTGAGCATGCCCCGATCACCGACCAGGCAGACCCGCTGCAGCCCGAACCGGGTCTTGAGCTTGGTGATCTGGCGGGCCAGTGTTTTGGGGTCGGCGGTGTTGCCCTCGAATACCTCGATGGCCACCGGCACCCCCGCGGTGGAGCACAGCAGCCCGTAGACGATCTGGCGCCGGCCTTTGACCCCGTCGCGGGCGTGCCCGATCGCCCCCAGCGGGCAGGTGCGGCCCTCGAACGCCGCCGAGGACACGTCGTAGAGCACCAGCGTCCCATTGGCCAGATGCCGGGCGGACAAGGCGTTTTCGACGCGTTCTTGACGGGCCAGCGCCCAGTCCATCGCCGCATACAGGTCGTCCTCATCACAGCCCGCGACGCCGAGCACCGCACCCAGGGAGCTGGTGGCGGTCTCGGTGCGCAGCCCCCGCGCGGTGGCCAGCTTGGAGTCTGGGGCGATCACCGCCGCGACCACCATGGCGCACACCAGATCCCGCCGCCGCGACGGCGCCGGGTCGATCAACTCGGCCAGCCCGAACCGCTCGGCGGTGCCCAACACGGCGGCCACATGCCCGTGCGGCAGGCTGCGGGTGATCTCGAACGCTGCGGACAGGTCCACCTCCGGCGGCAGGCCCTTGAGCCCCCGCACCAGCGCGTCGACCTTGTGCTCGGGCCAGTGCGACAGGTTGGCCAGGGTGCGGTTCTTCACCTTGCCGCCCTCGCGGTAGCTTTCCCGCAACAGGACCGCCGGCGGTGACCCCCGATTCGGAATCCGCGCCACGTACATGTCTACTTTATAACACATCTGTCAGCGATATATTGATATATCGCTGTCTGACACGCCGCATATTTCAGCAAGATACATGTCTACGCCACGGAGCTGCGCCCGAGCGCAAAACGCCCGCTCATCACCACAAACAAGACTTCAGACCCGCCCTACAAGGGGGAACTTCGGGCTAGTCCCGCCAGGCAGGCGACGGAGCAAAACATGGCTGGAAGGTCAAGGTCTCGCCCGATCTCATCGCCGGTGACGTCCAAAGACGCGATCACCTTGCGGGCCACCGCAACGGCCAGCGAGGCAACACCTTTCGATGATGTGGTCGGGTGGCTGGTCGTCGATCCTGATGGTCCCGGGCGCCAGACACGTCGGGAAGCACGAATATAAACACCACCGGCGCCATTGGGCCCTGGGGTAC
>DASQCE010000047.1:0-11479 GCA_035634855.1 Mycobacterium sp. | reverse complement strand
AGCGCCGCTAGGCTGGTCGGATCACGGCGCGCACGCGAGGAGCAAAATTGATCACGCGCACGCGAGGAGCAAAATTGATCACGCGCACGCGAGGAGCGAAATGATCCAGGTGTGTTCCCAGTGTGGGACGCGGTGGAACGTGCGCGACCGCAGGCGGGTGTGGTGCCCGCGGTGTCGCGGGACGCTGCTTGCACCGTCAGAGCCGGCGCCTGGAGCGGAGTGGAGTGCCCGTCCGACTGCGCCGGCGCTGGGACCGGGCGCGGGGCGCACGCCGCCGTTGCCTGCCGGATATCGCTGGATTGCGGTACGGCCGGGGGCGGCACCGCCGCCGCACCGCCGTAAGCGACCGCTGGGCCCGACTCCTCGCTACGCGGTCATCCCGAGATGGGGTCTGGTTGACTATTTCGAGACGCCCGAACTGCAGACCGCTGCGCTGCGAAGCGGGCCGTCTGCCGCGGCGGTGCGTGCCACCCTCATCGCAACGATGGTCGTTCTTGGTGTCGCCGCACTCGTGCATGTTGTGCGCTACGCGCTGTTGATCGTCAACCGATCGGTGTTGTTGAACAAGGTGGTGGCGTTCACAGCGACCTGGTTGGGCGTGCTCGTCAGCGTCATTGTGCTGTTCATGGTGGTGGCCAGCGCGGTGGTGCTGACCAACTGGCTGATCGCCCGGCGGGCCGCGGCGTTCGCGCACCACCGCCGCGAGGATCCACGCTCGGTATGGGCGTTGCGCGCGGGTTGCCTTGTGCCGCTGGTGAATCTGGCCTGGGCGCCGGTGTTCGTGATCGAGCTGGCCGATGTCGAAGAGCGGCTGAAATGGCTGCGCAGGCCAATCGTGGTGTGGTGGATCGTGTGGATCTTCAGCACCGCGGTGTCGGTATTCTCGATCGCGACGAGCTTCACCCAAGATTCGCAGGGCATCGCGGACAACACCGTGACCACCATCGTCGCCTATCTGCTTGCGCTGGCGGCGCTGCTGCTGGCCTTGAAGGTGTTCCTTGGCTTCGAGCGTCGGCCGGTAGAGCGGCAGGTCAAGCGCTGGGTGATCGTGCGCGACGAGGTCTCCCCAACCCCCGAGAAGCAGCCCGAACCCGGGCCCGTACCGGCCGCTGCGGTTGAGTCTAAAGGGCAGAACCCGGCAGCATAGCCGTATGAACTCGGGCGACGGCACGCTCGGCGGCCATCCGTTCGTGGTGGCGCACCGGGGCGCATCGGCCGAACGTCCGGAGCACACCCTGGCCGCCTATGAACTGGCCCTCAAAGAAGGCGCCGACGGCGTTGAATGCGATGTTCGGCTGACCCGAGACGGGCACTTGGTGTGCGTGCACGACCGGCGGGTGGATCGGACGTCCAACGGGACCGGACTGGTCAGCGAGATGACACTGGCGCAGCTGCGCGAGCTCGACTTCGGGGCGTGGCATCCCAGCTGGCGCCCGGACGGCAGCCACGGCGACACGGGCCTGCTCTCGCTCGACGACCTGGTTTCCCTCGTCCTGGACTGGAATCGGCGCGTCAAGCTCTTCGTCGAGACCAAGCACCCCGTCCGCTACGGCGCGCTGGTGGAGAGCAAAGTGCTGGCGTTGCTGCACCGTTACGGCATCGCATCGCCGGCTTCGGCGGATCTGTCCCGCGCGGTGGTGATGTCCTTCTCGGCGGCGGCGGTTTGGCGGGTCCGGCGCGCGGCCCCGATGCTGCCCACGGTGTTGCTCGGTGAAACCTCGCGCTATCTCGGTGGCGGCGCGGCCACCACCGTCGGCGCGACCGCCGTTGGGCCGTCCATCGCGACGCTGCGCGAGCACCCCGAGTTGGTGGACCGGGCCGCGGCTCAGGGCCGGGCGCTCTACTGCTGGACCGTCGACCACTACGAGGACGTCCGATACTGCCGCGACGTCGGTGTGGCGTGGGTGGCGACGAACCACCCAGGCCGCACCAAGGGGTGGCTGCAAAACGGCCTGACGGGGGCGGGTCGGGACTAGCCAGGCTGGGCGGCGTCGAGGATGTCTTGCGGCACAGGTGAGTCGGACGCCAGCGCGGCGAACAGCTGCCCCGCGGCGTCGCTGTTCCAGATGACGACCGAACCGGAGTCGCTACCGGTGAACTCGCCGATTGGCACCGTCGTGGTGGTGATGTCACCGTGCAACGCCCACGCCAGCCGCGCCAGGTCCCAGATGTGGTCGCCCGCATCGACCGTCAGCGCCCCGCTGACCGCATGCGCCATCGGGTACCAGCGCAGCGGATTGAGCAGCACGGCCGGGCTGGCGGCGCGATGCAGCAGCGCCGACATGAACTGCCGCTGGTTGATCATCCGATCCAGGTCGGCACGTGGCGTGGCACGGCTGCGGACAAAGCCGAGCGCGTTGCGGCCATCGAGCTTCTGACAACCCGCGGGCAGGTCGATGCCGGCGAGCGGGTCGTTGATCGGTTCGGTCGGGCACATGGTCACTCCGCCGACCGCGTCGACCATGACGGCGAAACCGTCGAACCCGATCTCGGCGTAATGGTCGAGCCGGATCCCGGTGGCCTGCTCGACGGTCTGCGCCAACAGCGGGGCACCGCCTTCGGAGAACGCGGCATTGATCTTGTCCTCGCCGTAGCCGGGAATCGGCACGTAGGAGTCCCGCGGGATCGACACCATCGTGGTGGGCGTGCTCGACCCGATGCCGGGAACATGCACCAGCAGGATGGTGTCGGTGCGGCCGTTGCCCATGTCGTCGCCGGTGGTCAGCTCGGCCTGCTGCTCTGGGGTCAGACCTTGGCGGCTGTCCGAGCCGACCAGCAGCCAGGTGGTGCCCTTGCCGGTGGCCGGCCGCTCGGGGTAATCGGCGAGCGCGGGGATGCGGTGCAGCGACGAGTCCATCCACCCGCCGCCTGCCACTGCCGCGACGACGAAGACCAACAGGAGCGCCAACAGGAGGCGACCCCAATGTCGTTTGCGCCGTGGCTTTTTCGCCTTCGGTGGGGGAGGCGGTTGTTGCGCCGGCCGGTGCGGCGGCCGACCGGTCGGCGGCGGAGGTTCGGGACGCCGGGGCGGTGGCGGCGGTCGCCGTTGGGGAGTCTGCGGGTTCGGTGGCCACGTGGGGGGTGGCCGGAAGTTAGGGTCACGGCGGATCACTTGGGACGGCTCCCGGCGCGCCCTGGGGTCGGGACCCGGGGCCTGCGGCCGGTTGTCGTTCACAGCATGAATCTACGACAGCCAGCCGAGGTGGCCCGCCGCCAGCGCGTAGCCGACGTAGGCGACCGAGTCGATGATCCCGTGCGCGACGATCAACGGCCACAGCCTGCCTGTGCGCCGCCACACGTAGGCGAACACCAGGCCCATCACGACATTGCCCAGGCCGGCGCTGAAGCCCTGGTAAAGGTGGTACGCGCCGCGCAGCAGGGCCGAAGCCAGCACGGCGGCCGCAGTGTTGACGCGCAACTGGTGCAGCCGCGTCATCAGGAACGCGACCACGATGATCTCTTCGGCCCAGCCGTTGGCGAACGCCGTGATGAGCAACATCGGTATCCGCCACCAGGTGTCGTAGAGCTGCGCAGGCTCCACGTGCGCGCTCAGCCCCAGCGCCCTGGCAGCCACATACAAGCCCAGTCCGGGGAGTCCTATCAGCGCGGCGAGGCCGACGCCGCCGAGCACGTCCGGTCGCCAGCGCACCCTGCCGAGTCCGATCTTCGCGGGCCCGAATCCGCTGCGCCACAACAGGTATATGGCCAACACACCCCATGCGACGAGCTGGAAGGCGACGGCAAGGTTCAGTCCGAGATCGATGAGGTCGAACGGTGAGCGACGCGGGTTGAGCGCTACTCGCCGGCCCGCAAGGCCGAGCAGCACAGCCTCGATCAGTTCGAGGAACGCCGTATAGGCGGACAGCCCGAACGTCACCGCGAGGACGACGACGATCTCGATGCGCAGTCCGCGCCGCTGCGGATCGGTCAGCTCGTCGCGCGGCCCTGTCACCGGAGATACGGTAGCGGCAGCGTGGCCTCAGGTCCGCCGCGCGCGCAGCCCATTGAGAAACGGGCAGCCCATCAGGATGCGGATCGCCTGGCTGAGCCCGGTCACGTCGTCGACCGGTTTGGCGAACGGCAGCCGCACATCGTGATCGCCGTCGTCGCCCTCCACACGCAGCTGCACCCCGTAGCGGTCCAGGCCCAGGGGCGTGACCCGGCCGCGGCGCAGCGGCATCGGCAGCCGCGTGGCGAGCCGGTCGACGACCTCGCGATGCGCCGACTCCATGTGCTGCAGCCAGCACGACTCCATCGCGCAGAACGGGTCCGGCCTGGCTTCCAGCAGCGCGCCGACGCCGACCGATTCGGCCCCGGTGGAATCCGCGACCACCACCGACTCGATCTCCAGTCGCATCAATGCATACCTGGTGTCAACGACGGAATCGGAATTCACTTGGAGCAGAGCGGGATTGGGGTTTTCGGCAGCGATCAGGTCTAGCAGGGCAGAGACCTCGCTGAAGGGGACGGGGACGCCGTACAGCCGCCCGCGGATCCACACCAGTGAGCGCACCGGTTCACGCAGCGGCAGCGGGGCATAGTCGGTCATCTCCAGTACCGCCTGGACACCGGCGGTCCCTGCGGCGACTGCCATCCCGGCGAGTATGCCGTCGCCGGGGACCGTGATCGCGAACGAGCCGTCGTCGAGCAGATGGTGCACTGGGGTGGAGGCGGGCTCGACACCCTCGACCGCGAACATGGCGCCGCCGGACCGCACACACGCGCTGCGGATACGCTCGGCTGTCGTCGGTGCCGCTGTTGTCATCGCGTCGCCCTTCCGCTAAGTGAGGTAAGCCTTACTTAACTGGAATGTCGGGTGAGGCGCAAGGCCTACGATGCGGCGTAAGGGACGGCCCCGCAACACCGGATAGGGTTGAAATGTGCCGCGCATTGCCTATCTCGGACCCGAAGGAACCTTCACCGAGGCGGCCTTGCTCAAGATCTCGGCCGGCGGTCTGGTGCCCGGCGATAGCTCGCCGGATGACATGACGCCGATCCCGACGGAGAGCACGCCGGCTGCCCTCGCTGCGGTCCGTTCCGGCGACGCCGACTACGCCTGCGTGCCGATCGAGAATTCAATCGAGGGATCGGTTCTGCCGACACTGGACAACGTCGCGACCGGGACGCCACTACAGATCTTCGCCGAACTGACCCTCGACGTGTCGTTCAGCATCGTCGTGCGAAGGGGCACGCCCGCCGCGGAAGTCGCGACGGTGGCGGCCTTCCCGGTGGCGGCCGCGCAGGTACGTCATTGGCTGACCGCACACCTGCCGAACGCCCAGGTGGTCCCTGCCAACTCGAACGCGGCCGCCGCGCACGATGTCTGCAGCGGGCGCGCCGACGCCGGTGTGAGCACGGCGCTGGCGGCCGAACGCTACGGCCTGACGGCGCTGGCCACCGGTGTCGTCGACGAGCCCAATGCGCGCACGCGGTTCGTGTTGGCCGGGCAGCCGGGACCGCCGCCGGACCGCACCGGAGCCGACCGCACCTCGGTAGTCCTGCGCCTCGACAACGTTCCAGGTGCGCTGGTGTCGGCGCTGACCGAGTTCGCCATTCGTGACATCGACCTAACCCGTATCGAATCGCGGCCCACCCGAAAGGAACTGGGCACCTATATCTTCTTCCTGGACTGTGTCGGGCACATTGACGATGAAGCGGTCGCCGAGGCACTCAAGGCCCTGCATCGTCGTTGTGCAGCCGTGAGATTCCTGGGTTCCTGGCCGACGGGGTCGGCCACCGGTGCGGCCCCGCCGCGGCTTGATGAGGCGTCCCGCTGGCTGACGCAGCTGCGGGAGGGCAAGCCGTGACCGGCCGGCTGGTATTGGTCCGGCATGGACAGTCGCACGGCAACGTCGACCGCCGTCTCGATACCAGGCCGCCAGGGGCGGCGCTGACCGACCTCGGACGCGACCAGGCCCGTGCCTTCGCCCGCGACCTGCCGCACCCTCCGGCGATGATCGCGCACTCGGTGGCCGTGCGGGCTGCCCAGACCGCCGAGGAGATCAGTGGTGCGCTCGGCCTTGACGCGCAGGAATTCGAGGGCATCCACGAGGTCCAGGTGGGCGATCTCGAGAACCGCAACGACGACGACGCGATCGCCTCGTTCGAGACCGTCTACCAACGGTGGCACGAGGGTGATCTTGAGGTACCGATGCCTGGCGGGGAGACCGGAAACGAGGTGCTCGACCGCTACGTGCCGGTGCTCACGCACCTGCGGATGCGCTACCTCGACGACGACGCGTGGCACGGTGACATCGTCGTGGTCAGCCATGGCGCGGCCATCCGGCTCGTGTCGGCCGTGCTCGCAGGCGTCGACAGCAGCTTCGCCCTGGACCATCACCTGGCCAACGCCGAATCCGTTGTGCTGTCGCCGATTACCGACGGGCGGTGGAGTTGCGTGCAGTGGGCGACGCTGACACCGCCGTTCTATCCCGAGCCGGATGCACACCCTGTGGAGGATGCGTTGCAGTCAGCCGACCCGATGGGCTGACGCGAAGGCGCCGCAGGTGCACCCGAGCGCCTCGCAGTCGATGCTGAACGCGTGCACTACCTCCGGTGTCACGCAGTCGTCCTCGCTGCATTCCGTCCGATACCAGGCATGGTGAATGACGGTGCCATGGCAGTGCTCTAGCCCCGCAAGGCACTCGCGGCATTCACTGCTCATGGCTAGTTCATAGCGCGAGCAGATGCAAAAGCCGCCATTTCCGCGGCGTGTCGGAGCACTTTGCGTTCCCCAGTCCCCAGCTTGCGCGTGGGCGCATCTCGCTAAGTTAACCCCAGCCGAGCTCGTGCAGCCGATCGTCGTCGATGCCGAAATGGTGCGCGACCTCGTGGATCACCGTGACCGCGACCTCGTCGACGACCTCGTCCTCGTCTTCGCAGACCTCGAGCAACGCCTCGCGATAGATGGTGATCGTGTCGGGCAGCGAGCCCGAGTACCACGAATCGCGTTCGGTCAACGCCACACCGTGATACAGGCCCAGCAAGTCGGGTTCGTCGGGGTTGCGGTCCTCGACAAGCACGACCACGTTGTCGATCGCTGCGGCGAGCTCTGGAGGAATCAGGTCGAGTGCGTCGGAGACCAGCTCGTCAAACCGTTGCGGGCTCATCCGCACGGCCACGCGGCTACTGCCCTGGTGGTGGCGGCAATGGCTCGGCCGGCAGCCATGGCAGGGGTGGCGGCACCGGCGCGGCCTCAGGCGGAGGCGGCGCAGGAGCCGGGCCGGGGGGCGCACCCGGACCCTGAGGGGGCGCGACACCGTCGGGCGGCGGTGGCCCATCCAGCGGCGCCCCTGGCGGCGGCGGTGGCCCGTTGAGGAACGTGTTGTCAGACGGTGGAGGCGCCACCATCGAGGTCGGGGCGGTCTGGCTCGTGCTTGCCGTCGACTGTTGCCCCGGCATGTGCTGGGTTTGCTGGCTCTGGTCGGTCTGGCTAGTGGTGTACTGCGAGGATGTGTCAGGCATTTGCGGCTCCATCACCGGGATGGGCGGCAGGTTCAGCCGGTCCACCGGGATGTCCGGCGGTGCGACCGGCGGCTGACCGTTGATCATCAGCGGACCCTTGGCGCTGTTGAGCAGTGTCGACCAACCGCCGTTGCCCAGAGTCGCGCCGATGCTGCACGACACCTGATGGCTGCCCGCCGACCAGCTTGGCAGCGAGATGGTGCTGTAAATCAGGGTGAGCGTGGTGCTGCGCAGCTGGATCGGCGCCAGATAAGCGTCCGTCATCCGGGTGCAGGCGTCCTTGATGAACGCGTCCTGATCCGGTTCCGGTGGGAGCGCCTGCGGGAACTTCTCGGCCAGGTTGACCGCGCCCGTGACCTCCATGGCGTGTGGCGCCGCACAATCGACGGGAATGTCGGTCGGCTGGTTGGTGGTCGGGTCGATGCCAAGGCAGGTGCCTGCGGGCCACACCTTCGACTGGTCGACGTCAGCGACCTTGCCCTTGAACGCCAGCTGCTGGTTGTTCGGCCCCGGCAGCTGCAAGCCGCACATCATGCGTCGCTCACCGGACTGCCGCCACGCCTTGTCACCCGACCACAGCATGCTGATGGTGAAGCGGCTGTTCGGGTCGAAGCGATTGCCGAGGTAGCGTTTCACGGCCGCCGAGCACTGCTCCTGGCTGATCTGCTGGATCCGGGCCGCCGACGGTGGTGCCGCGTCGGGGCCGTACTCGCTTCCGGGGAAGGTGCGCATGTCCACCGACTCGGCGACCTCGAAGCGGTGCTCGTCTTTGCAGTCGACGATCTCGGCGGCGTCCGGCGTGCGTTCCGGCCAGTTCAGGCAGGCGCCACTCTTGGCGTGGTCGAACGTGTCGTTGCCGCGTGGTCCCAGCGAGATCGTGCTGGCAGTCAGCCCGCTGGAGCCGTCCCTGCTTGGCAATGCCGTGATGAGCCCGGCGATGAGCAGACCACCAAGCGCGGTCAACAACAGCGCGCGGCGCGTCGACGTAGCGTGCAGACTCTGCCACCACGCCACCCGCTGTCCGTCCTCGCCGTTGTGCGAGTCAGCGGGCAATGGCTCGCGCTCGGGTGCCTCCAACATCCGCTCCATTGTGACAGGCGTGTCAGGCGCTGTGACAAGTGATGCAGTTGTAACGTTACGAGGTTGCGCCTGAGCGGGGCCGACGCGTCGGGATCCCGTAATTCGTCGATTTCTGCACCAGGGTCGTTGACCAACCGGAATCACGACCCTGGTGCAGAAATCGAGGGACATTCGCCGGCGGTGCGAACAAAGTATGCCGACGTCCACCTCAGCACCTCGGAGTCCGCGACCGAAAGTAGGGTTGCGGCCGTGATCGACCTCAAGCTGCTGCGCGAAAACCCCGAATTGGTGCGCACCTCTCAGCGGGCCCGTGGCGAAGACCCTGGACTCGTCGATGCGCTCCTCGAAGCCGACGCCGCTCGGCGGTCCGCAGTGTCTGCCGCCGACAACCTGCGGGCCGAACAGAAGGCGGTCAGCAAGCAGGTGGGCAAGGCGTCGCCCGACGAGCGACCGGGCCTGCTGGCGCAGGCCAAGGAGTTCGCCGAGAAGGTCAAGGCCGCCGAGGTGAGGCAGGCCGATGACGAAAAGGCTTTCACCGCGGCCCATATGGCGATCTCGAACGTGATCATCGACGGCGTCCCGCCCGGCGGCGAGGACGACTTCGCGGTGCTCGACACCGTCGGCGAGCCGCGCGCCATCGAAAACCCGAAGGATCACCTCGAACTCGGGGAGTCGCTCGGCCTTATCGACATGGAGCGCGGCGCAAAGGTGTCGGGCTCGCGGTTCTACTTCCTCACCGGCGCAGGGGCGCTGTTACAGCTCGGCCTGCTGCAGCTCGCGGTGCGGCTGGCGACAGAGAACGGCTTCACGCTCGTCATCCCGCCGGTGCTGGTGCGCCCGGAGGTGATGGCGGGCACCGGCTTCCTCGGCGCGCACGCCGACGAGGTCTACCGCGTCGAGGCGGACGACCTCTATCTGGTCGGCACGTCCGAGGTCCCGCTCGCCGGATATCACTCCGGCGAGATTCTCGACCTGTCCGACGGCCCATTGCGGTACGCGGGCTGGTCGTCGTGCTTTCGCAGGGAGGCGGGCAGCTACGGCAAGGACACCCGCGGCATCATCAGGGTGCACCAGTTCGACAAGGTCGAGGGCTTCGTCTACTGCAAGCCGGAGGACGCCGAGGCCGAGCACGAGCGGCTGCTTGGCTGGGAGCGCCAGATGTTGGCGCACATCCAGGTGCCGTATCGCGTAATCGACGTCGCTGCAGGCGATTTGGGGTCATCGGCGGCACGCAAGTTCGACTGTGAGGCGTGGGTCCCGACCCAGCAGACATACCGTGAGCTGACGTCGACGTCGAACTGCACCACGTTCCAGGCTCGACGGCTGTCCGTGCGGTACCGCGACGAGAACGGCAAGCCGCAGACGGCTGCCACGCTCAACGGGACGTTGGCCACCACACGCTGGCTGGTGGCGATCCTGGAGAACCATCAGCAGCCCGACGGCAGCGTCCGGATCCCCGAGGCCCTTGTGCCGTTCGTCGGTACGGACGTGCTTGAGCCGAACCGCTAGTCGTTCAGCAGTTCGTCGAGCCGCGCCAGGAACTCTTTCGGCCGCTGCGGCGTGAACGCGGCCTTTGGCCGCAAACCGGCCACGTCGAGCGTCACCAGGGTGGACTTGGTCGGCCGCCAGATGTCCAGCGGCAGCCAGCGGCGAAGATCCGAGCTGCCCCAGATCCGGAATCGCCCATTGAACAACCCAAGCGGCTCGGCCTTGTAGCCCCGAATCGAGCGCAGCGGAATGATCTTCGCGGTCCCCGATGGGAAGTGGTAGCGCCGCAGAGTGATGGCCTCGCGGTCCAGCTGGACCAGCCCGTCGTCGTAGTACTGGCGCGGCCCCGTCATGTGCGCTCGCTTGCCGATTTGTGCTCCTCGCGTGCGCGCCGAAGCTCGTGGCCCTTGCTCGTCAGGCACCGGCCGGTCTGAAGGTTCCACTCCCAGCCGTGCAGATTGCACGTCAACGTGTTGCCCTCCACCACGCCGAACCTCGACAGGTCGGCCTTCAGATGTGGGCAGCGACGCTGAATCTCCCAGCCGTCCAAGGTGATCGACGCGGTGTCGTCATGCGCCTCCGCGAACCAGCCGTCGGCGTAGGCGATCCGTTCGTCGGTGAGGCACTTGAAGAACGTGTACAGGTACTCGTTGTAGCCACCGACCCGCCAGGCCGAAAACCTTGTGGACAGGAAGATGGTGTTCACCCAATCCGGCTCGTCGTCCCGCAGCACCGTGCGGACCAACTCCGGCGGGATCGCAAACCCGTATCGGAACTTCTCGTCCGGAATGGGCTCCCGCACCACGCGTTTCGGGAAGTCGAGAACCACGGTTTCTGCGCCAAGCTGCAGCTCGACCGGATACCCGATGCCGTCGCAGATCTGATCGCTCTGCAACATGATCGGCTCGAGCACCGCTCGCAGCGGCACGAGCAGGGGTTCGCCGGACGCCAGCGCCCAACGCGCCTTCTCCGCAGCGAGCACCGGCGCCATCCGCTCGGCGTAGTCGGCGATGTAGGCGGCCTTGCCCGTGGTGAAGATGGCGTGCACGTCGTCGTCGGGCAGCGGGTGGGTCAGTGAGTTCAACTGCGGCCCAGTGAAATCCGCGCGCGACCCGGGAATCATCAGCAGGCCACGGTCGTGGCCGTGTGTCCGCATCTGGTCCAGGAATACCGCCTGGTCCGGGAAGATGTTGGCAGGGTCATCGCGGTCGTCGTTGAGGTCACGCAGATCGGGGTCGAGGAAGCACGGCGGGCCGGCCGACGGCACCACCCACGTCGCGCCGACCTGACCGATGTACTGGCGGCAGCGGTCCATCTGGCGCTGACGCTTCTGGGTGCCAAACGCCTCCTTCGCGCGAACCGGCATGTCGTAGACCATCGGGTACCAGATCGCGCCCGAGTACTGCAGCATGTGCACGTCGACGTGGCCGAAATCCGAAGCGAGGAC
>DASQCE010000046.1:0-11383 GCA_035634855.1 Mycobacterium sp. | reverse complement strand
CGCGCTGAGTATCGGTGAGACCGACCAGCCTGGCGACGGTGTCGGTGTTGCCGGACGGTGTCGGTGTTGCCGGCCAACAACCACACCGGGGTACGGGTTTCGCGTTCGGAGTAGTACTCCCCCAGTCCGCCGCCGGGCCGGGCGAGATCTCGTGCAGCGGTCTCGGTGGCCTGGGCGGTGTCGATGTAGTAGTTGATCGACCACCGCTTGAGCTTGGAGTTCGTCAACATGAATCCACCTATCCACGATGACTGTGGGGCACCGGATCCGGCGGCCTGGTTCTGGCACTTGCTGTGGCACAACCATTCTCGCACATTGTGCAAATGTGCCGCGCAGAAATGTGGGTGAGCGAAAGTTGTTGCTGGAATTGGTATTCAGCTGGAGGTCGGGACGGGGGTAGTGACGACCGAGAGTTGTGTATTATCAAAAGTGTTGTGGATGCCTGGGATTGGATTGGCCGACGATGAGAAGCGATGAGAATGAAGAAGTCACGCTGGCGCGCCGCTAACAGATCTCCAGTCTGACAGCATCTGATTACCACCTCTGCAGCGTGGCTGAGTTCGTCGATAGACCTGAATTGTCCGCCCGCGACGCCACGCCAGCCCGGGCGCACACTCGAGCACGGTGGCGGTCTGTTGCACTACGAAGCTGACCGCAATTCTGCGAAGCGAGATCAAGCGGTGAGGATTTTCGTTACTGATATCAAGCAGACGGTGCGTATCTCGATCGAGCCGCAGTGGGCGCGGTTCTATGACTTTGGCGCCGGCCGGTTACCCGCTTCCTCGCGAACCTCGTCAACGATGATTAGCCCGACTCGGGTCGGCGTTGGGTCCGTCGGTTGCTTGAACCAGCTTGTTTTCGTCCCACGCAATGCTGGCTACCCACCTGGCGACGCTACCGGGGCGGCCCACGCGCCCGGGTCGCGTCCCGCCGCGACCACCTGCCGAATGGCGTCGATCACCAGCTGCGGCTGGTCCTGGTGGATGTTATGCCCGCTCTCGGTGGCGATGATCAGGCGAGCGTCGGGGACGAGCTGGGCGAGATCCTGCTGCAGCGCGAACATAATCCCTTCCATCTTGTCACTCGGCCAGCCTGGAAATGGGTCGGCGAACGGGATGCCATGGGCCAGCACGACCAGCGGCATCGGGCGCAGGGGTGCATCCCTCCGCGCCTGGCGTACCTGGCCGGTGGTGACGTCGTCCGCCAACGGGGCGGTGTACCACTGCTCCGCCTCCGGATAGGCATCGAGGAGCTCCTGGTTGGTGACGGTCAGCGCTTCGAACGCCTCCCACAGGTCCGGCGCCAGGGCCTCCTGGAAACGTAGCCACACATCCTCGTGGGTGGAGTCCAGCAGCACCATGCCGACCACCTCGTCCGGGTACTCGCTGGCATAAAGCCGCACCACCAAGCCGCCCGCGGAGTGGCCGACCAGGACGTAGGGACCAGGGATCGCAGCGGCACCCAGCAGCGCGTGCAGGTCATTGACCCTGTCTTGCGTGGTGCGCGGCTGGGGCACCGGGTCGCTGCGGCTGGGGAAAAAGAGCGGCCCATCCGGATCGAGGGAGGGATTGCGCTCAGTGAGCGTGCCCGGACGGTCATAGGCACAGACGCGGGTAAACGCCGCCACCCCGGGTAGGACCATCGTTCGCGTGCCCGCGGGCTCCTGCAGATCCCGGGTCCAGACGTCGGCCCGGCCGCCGGCCCCGGATTCCAGGATCACGGTGGGGCTGCCCTGGCCGCGGCACTCCAGGTAGAGCGATCGACCGCCGATATCGACCAGACCTGAAAAGTCCCCCGTTTCCGCCGGCGACGCAGTGGCTTTCGGCACAGGGCCGACGGCGAGGGTGCCAACGGTGGCGAGCACGGTGGCCAGGACGAACGCGGACACTCTGGGAAGGCGATCCATACCAAATCCTCCTTGGCAGGCACCGCCTCCGACCATCAGCGACGCGCAGCTTCGCGGAGGGGGAGCGGACCCTATCGTGCACCAACGATAGAGCCCGGCGGCATGGTCGGCGGCCATCATCGATTGGATTGCCGTCTAAGCGCTAGCTGGTCTACCCCTGCGTACATGGCTCTTCGCTGCTTCGCTTGTGAGGTTGCGGGTGTCCAGGCGTCGGTGCCCCCGCAAGACGATGCCGAGGTCAACCCGGTCAAGTCCTGGTGGCCGCTTCGCATGCGGTGCTCGACGACTGGGGCATCGACTTCGTAGGGGTAATCGCCGTGGAATGCAGCATCTTGCCACGTTCGGGCACCCGCCAGGGGCCTCGGACCCCGAGATCACCTCTGCCGAAGACCAGAATCCCGGTCAGGCTCGCTCGCGACCGGGCTGACGGCGGCCGCGACTGCGGGCGCCACCTTGCTGTCGAACACGCTGGGCACGATGAAGCTCGGGTTGAGCTCCTCCGGGGTGACGATCTCCGCGATGGCCTTCGCCGCAGCGATCATCATGTCGTCGGTGATCTCGTGCGCCCCGGCATCGAGCAATCCACGAAAGAAGCCGGGGAACGCGAGCACGTTATTGATCTGGTTGGGGAAGTCACTGCGCCCCGTGGCCACCACCGCGGCGTGTTTACGCGCCTCGAGCGGGTCCACCTCGGGGTCGGGATTGGAGAGGGCGAACACGATCGCCTGGTCGGCCATCGTCGCGATATCGTCGCCGTCCAATAACCGGGGCGCGCTGACTCCGATGAAGACATCGGCGCCGGCGAGCGCCTGCTTGAGGGAGCCGGTGACGCCGCGGGGATTGGTGTTCTCCGCGATCCACCGGCGGGTCGGATCGGCGTAATCTTCGTCGCGCGACAGGACGCCGTTTCGACCGGCGGCGACAATGTCCTGGACACCTTGGGCCTGCAGCAGTCGGATGATCGCCGATCCTGCGGCACCGACTCCGGAGATGACGACGCGGAGGTCGGGCAGTTTCTTGTGGACCACCTGCACTGCATTCATGAGCGCGGCGAGCACCACGATCGCGGTGCCGTGCTGATCGTCGTGGAATACCGGGATGTCCAGCCGCTCCCGCAGGCGCCGTTCGATCTCGAAACAACGGGGTGCCGCGATGTCCTCGAGGTTGATCCCGCCGTACACCGGCGCGAGCGCACAGACGATCTCGACGATCTGATCAGTGTCCTGCGTGTCCAAGCAGACTGGCCACGCATCGACCCCGGCGAACCGCTTGAACAGTGCTGCCTTGCCTTCCATCACCGGCAGTGCGGCCGCTGGGCCCAGGTTTCCGAGACCGAGCACGGCCGACCCGTCGGTCACCACCGCCACAGTGTTGCGCTTGATCGTCAGCCGGCGGGCGTCCTCTGGGTTAGCGGCGATCGCCTGGCAGATTCGAGCCACTCCCGGGGTGTAGGCCCGGGAGAGGTCATCGCGGTGGCGCAGCGGCACCTTTGGCACCACTTCGAGCTTGCCACCCAAGTGCATCAGGAACGTCCGGTCACTGACCTTGCCGACGCGGAAGCCGGGCAGGGCGTCGATCGCCTCGGTGACGGCGTCCCCGTGCGCGGCGTCCGCTACGTCGCAGGTGACGTCGACGACGATCGAGTCGTGACGCGACTCAGCCACGTCCAGCGCTGTCAGCGCGCCGCCAGCGGCGCCGATCGCCGCGGTGAGCTCACCGGTGGCCTTCGACGAAGCCGGCGCCTCAACCCGGACTGTGATGGAGTATCCAGGACTCGGTGCTGCCATGCTGGCCTCTCTCTGTTCGTGCAAATCGGCGGCTGTCCGTGCACTGTTCGGGCGCGGAGGCCATGTTCTGGACGCGGTCGCGGCCCGGAGCTGCGATGCCGTGGTCCTGCCCTTCGCGTAGTCACGACCGGGAGGATGACTGCCGAGGGACCTTTGCTGTCGCGGAGGACCGGCCTTCAAGCCCTGGAACTGATCGTCTTCGAGCGTCAGAGAAAGGGCTGCACTCGAAGTCAGTCAGCGTCCTGCCTTGCAAGTCTCGTCGGCCGTCACCCTCCGGCGACGAGCATCACACTACGCCAGCGCTCGCTCACCTCGCGGCCGTAACCGACGAACGGCTGCGGCCCGGCCGTGGTTGCCGCCCGGGCGCTCGATGGGGTTGCGGCCGAACGCTTCCTGATCGCTACCCACCCCGCACGCCAGCGGTACTTCATGAGCGCGCAGCCACGTGGCCGGGGTTTTCGATGCGAGGGCGCAGACCGGGCTGACGAGTTCTACGACGTCATGGAGATCGGCGCCCACCTGGCCCCCACCATCGCGGCTGAAGGTCGGGATTGAACCATGAAACCCAGGTGGACAATACGAAGTGCACGGTCACGGTGTGCGAATCATTCGCACGCAGCGTATTCGAGACCAATGATGGCGGTGATTTGGTGCTCAAGAGCGATGCCGTCCCCGCCGGGATGCTTGATGACGTCCGCCAGGCTGTCGACGGCTGCCCCACTCGGCGCTGAGTCTCGAGAGATAGTCGGTGTCTAACGGCCGGGCCGCGACATGCGGCCGGGATCATCTGCGTGCCGAAATCACCGAATTCAGTTCTGCTGCAGCAGAAATGAGTGAACTATGACGTTCGCCGTGCGCCGTACCGCTCGAGCCGAACTGTTGGACCGGAGGGGTGGGCCACAAATGCGGTTGCTTCACGCCCCACAAACACAACCGCGAGACACAGCACAGCAGTTGAGCCTGCGTCCGAGTGTTCCTGGACCGGATGGACTGCAAGCAGCCGACGCTGCCAAGATCTGCCAGTCCTGGCCCCGTCGTTTTGTGTGTAGCTGCCGACGAAGTTCGCACAACGATGGGATAGCCGATGCCGAAGTTGTCGCAGAACCACTTCGCGTTGGACGGGCTGATGTTGATGCAGCCGTGACTCACGTTGCGCTTGCCCTGGTCGGCCACCGACCACGGCGCGCTGTGTACGTAGTTGTCGCTGTTGTCGAATGCCGTCAACCTAACCACCGCCCGCGCGAGGTGAAACTGCCCGAACGGCCACCCGGCCCCGGCTGCGGCGTAGCGGTCTTTTGTCGCTAGACCGTTGAGAGTTGTCTTGAGATTTCAGGCTGGCTTTGGCAGCAGCCGGTCGTGCAGTTTGGTGTAGAAGATCGCAATCTGCAGCCCGCCCCCGCCCGGCACCGGCAGGGCCGGCATCCGTAGGCTCGGAGGATGTCCCCCTCTCGTCACGTCACCCGGGCGCCGTCGGCGACCGATTGGATCGCCCCCTGGATGCAGATGTCCGAGATCGCCGCCACGGCGCCGCTCGTGATCGGGTATCGGACGGCGCGGATGCTCACAGGCGGATGGCCGCCCAGCGCCCGGGACCGCCGCGAGTACACGCGGATGTGGCAGGAGAAGGTCGAGGCCTTCGCGCGGGCGGCGACGGCCGCGGCGACCGCGCCACCCGGCCCGGTCGCGGCCGGGCGGGCCCTGGCCCCGCTGCGTCGTCGGGTGCGCGGCAACGCCCGGCGGCTGTCCCGCGGGTGAGCCAACCGGCGCAGACGGCCCGCGACGGCGGCGGGTCAGCGAGCGGTCTCGCCCGCCAGGAGCTCAAGCTGGAGCTCATGGTTCGTCGATGCGTTCCTGCACACCTATGGCCCTGCCAGCGAGCACCCACACCCGGGCCGAACTCGACGCCCAGCGCGAGATGCAACGGGCAAAAGCGAAGGAGCGTGAAGAACCCGGCGCCGCTGCCCGGCAAGTTGTCGCAGCGCCCAGACGGAAGCCAACCGCATCAGACGGCAGGCCGACAGTTTGACCCAACGAAGCCGACCTGCACTGAGCACCGGCAAGACACAGGAGTTAGGAATGAAAACCACCGACGTCCCGTTCGCAGTTTTGCGTTTCCAGTACCAGCTCGCCCGGATCCCGCTTCAGTTAATCGAGGCACAGATGGCTGCTTGGATGGGTTCAGAAGCGCCTCCACGATTGTTCTATGAGCGCTGGCTGGGAGGGCTGGACGCGACCGTCGGCAACCTGCTGGGCGACCCGAAGCTGGAGGAGCGCGGTGGTGCGCTCATCGAACGCAGTGATGTGCCGGACCGTGCGGCCCAGCTCGACGCGACAGCGACCCAGAAACAAGCGCAGGCCGACGACGAACTGAAGGCCAAGCGCGACAACGCGATCAAGGACCAAAAAGGCGCGCGCGCACCGAAAGAACGTCAAGTCAAGGAAGCGCGGACCGCCGCCGAACAGCGGAAGCGCGCCGCGACACAGGCTGCCGAGAAGCGGACCGCCGCCGCCAAGCAGCAGGCCGACGACGTGGCCCAGCGCAAGAATTCGGCCGAAGCCGCCAAGCGCGAAGAACAGGCCAAGATTGCGGCGGCCGAGCAGACAGCCACCGCGGCTGCCGAGTCCAAGCTCGACGATGCTCAGACAACACGCAGCGACGCTGCCGGCATGAGCGCACAGGCCGACCAGTTAGAGCAATTGGCCGACGTGGAGAAGCAGAAACGGCAGTCCGAGCGGGCGAAAGATGCCTGACAACAGATCGTGACCGAGTTTCGATGTCACGGTGACGCACCTTAGGCGTGCTCCGGAGGACCTATTTCAGACGCAGTAACGGCGATGACTGAATCACGGCGGTGAGAACGTTGGCTCCCGCATCAGCTCCGGTAGCCCCCGGCCAATGCAGACAGCGTCAGAGTCAGACCAGACGCGCTGCGGTCACAGCAGGGTGAAGCTAACGGTCTTGACGTTGGTGAAGGCGCGCAGCGCATCGTCTCCGAGCTCGCGGCCGATTCCGCTCTTCTTGTACCCGCCGAACGGGCCTCCCAGCTCCCAATCGTTCGTCCCGGCGTTGATGGCGACAGCGCCGGCCTGCAGGCCTTCGGACATTTCGTACGCCGTGGTCAGCGACGAGGTGAAGACGGCCATCGACAAGCCGCAATCCGTGTCGTTGGCCAGGGTCAGCGCCTGGGCTGCGCTGTCGATCTTGACGATCGGCGCGACGGGACCAAAGGTCTCTTCCTGGTAGATCCGCATGTCGCGGGTGACACCGGTGAGCACCGTCGCTTCGTGGAACTGCCCGGACGTACCGCCGCCGGTGGTGATCGTGGCGCCCTTGTCTCGGGCGTCGTCGACGTGCGCCACGATCTTGGCAAGGATCCTCTTCTCGCTGACCGGCCCCAACTCGGTCGACTCGTCGAGCGGATCGCCGACGGTCAGCGCGGCAGCCCGGGCCGTGAGCTTCTGCACGAACTCGTCGTGCACGGCTGAGTGCACCAGGATGCGCTCGGCCGAGGTGCAGACCTGCCCGGCCATGTAGAAGCACGACACGACAGCGGCATCCACGGCTGCGTCGACGTCAGCGTCGTCGAGCACGATGAGCGGTCCATTGCCGCCCAGTTCGAGCAGTAGGCGTTTCACGCCCGCGGCAGAGGCGATCTGTTCGCCGACGGCCGTGCTGCCGATGAAGGCCAGGAAGCCGACGTCGGGATGGGTCACGAGCAGCTCACCAGTCTCGGGGCCGCCGTAGATGAGGTTGGTCAGACCTTGCGGAAGCCCTGCTGATGTGAACGCCTCCACGAGCAGTTGGGGTCCGAACGGCGCCCATTCACTCGGCTTCCATACGCAGGCGTTGCCCATCATGAGCGCACCGACGCAGTTGGCCACCATCTCGACTGGGAAGTTCCACGGCGAGATGAATCCGGCGACCCCGATCGGCTGGTAGATCGTGTGGGTGCGTCGGTTCTTGTGGCTCTCGTTCCATGCCGGCCGATTGGTGCCACCGAACCGCCGGGCGTCCTCGATCGAGGCGCGCGCGATCGTAAGCGTCACGTCGATGACCTCTTCACGCGACTCGGCGATGGTCTTGCCCGTCTCGGTGGTGATCCATCGGCTGATCTCTTCCGACCGTTCCGCGATGGCATCTACGGCGGCCGTCAAGACACCAGCCCGCTCGGCGACAGTCGTTCTGGCCCAGGCGATCTGCGCCTGTTTGGCAGCTGCTACAGCTGCGTCGACCTGCCGCTTGGTCGAGTATCCGACGGTCGAGACGACGTCGCCTGTATCGATCTTGATGGCTGGCGCCGGATCGACGCAGCTGAACGCGCAGCCGGAACCGAGCTGGGTCGGCCCCGGGATCGCTTCATTGATCGCGCCGAGATGCTCAGGGCCGCAGCGGCATTGCCCTAGCGTCACCGACCATTTGCGCTACCGATAGCGATACGAGAAGCGGTGACGGTGTAAAACACAGCGCATGCTGCCCCGGCTGGTGCCGCCAACTGCTCACTCACGACAGATCAGCTGTCAGTTCGCCCAGTGCCTGGTCGAAAATCTCCAGCCCAAGCTGCAATTCGTCGGCTGTCGCGGTCAGCGGCGGCGCCATCCGGATGATGGAACTGAGTCCGGGCAGCTGAACGATGTTCATGTGCAAGCCCAACTGCAAGCACCGGGCCGTGATCTCCGTACCGAGACGCTCAGCGCTGTGCTTGGTCGTGCGATCGGAGACGAACTCCACACCGACGAGCATTCCCCGGCCACGGACGTCGCCAATGACCGGATACCGCTCGGCCAACCTGCGCAGCCCATCGCTAAGCAGGGCGCCGTTCTGCGCGGCACGGATGTCGAGCTGTTCGCGCTGAAGAACGTCGATGACCGTTAAGCCCACCGACGCCGCAAGTGGGTCCGACACGTGAGTGGTGAAGAACAAGAATCCGCGTTCGCGGGCCATGCGTCCGATGTCACCGGTGGTGACGACCGCAGCGACCGGAAGCCCCGCCCCGAGCGTCTTGGACAGTGTCAAGATATCGGGCGTGATGCCGTCACGCTCGAACGCGCACCACATGCCGGTTCGGCACAACCCCGTCTGCGCTTCATCGACGATGAGCAGCATGCCCCGCTCGTGGCATTTGCGTTGCAGCGCAGCAAGATAGCCAGGCGGTAGATCAATGACACCCCCGGAACTGAGGACGGGCTCGACGATGCACGCCGCCAGTGCCCCCACCGACTGCGCGTCAATCAGGTCGAAACCAAAATCAAGCTGCCGGCGCCAGTCCAAATCGCCCTCCGGCGTGCGGAAGTCGGGACGATAGCCATCCGGTGTTGGCAGCGCGTAGTTACCTGGTGCAGCCGGGCCGTAACCACGCCGGCCCGAGCTGTAGGTGGCACTGACCGCTGCTTGGGACATCCCATGCCAGGACCGGCTAAAGGACACGATCTCATGTTTTCCGGTCACCAACTTCGCCAACCGGATCGCTGCCTCGTTGGACTCGGCGCCCGTGGTCAACAACAGCACCTGTTCCAGCGGAGAGGGCAACGAATCGGCGAGCCGTTGCGCCAGCTCGATCACCGGCGGACTCATCATGCCGCTGAAGAGGTGGTTCAGCGTCTCCATGCTCCGGCGCACGGTCGCCACCACTTCGGGATGCGAGTGTCCAAGCACCGCGCTCATTTGGCCGGAGGTGAAGTCAAGAATCCGCCGTCCGGCAGCCGAGACGATGTAGCTGCCCTGCGCTGAAACGATGATCTCGGGCGAGAATCCACCGAAACCGGTGTAACTGAGCAGGTGCCGGTCAGCGGCTTGCCAAAGTTCGCTCTCGGAATGCCGGGCAATGGAGTCAACGATCATATTTCGACAGTAGGGACCCAGAACGTCCACGTCTATCGCACAAATATTGACTAGCTGTACGGAATATCCGTACAACAGAAGAATGCTCAACCCATGGCGTCTGCGGCTGCTGTGCCAACTGGAAACGCTCGGGACGGTCCGCGCGGTCGCAGCCGCGGCATCGCAAAGTGCGTCTAGCGTTTCCCAACAACTCGCCGTTCTTGAAGCCGAGGCGGGCGTGCCGCTGCTGGAACGCACCGGCCGCCGAGTCCGGCTCACCCCTGCCGGCCACCTGGTGGCTCAGCGAGGGCGCGACATCCTGGACCGTCTCGCCGAAACAGAGGGAGAGTTGCGCGCCCTGCGCGGGGAGCCATCTGGGATTGTGCGGGTCGCGGCCTTTCAAAGCGCCATTCATTCGTTCGTGCTTCCCACCGTGTTCCGGCTGGGAACGTCGCACCCGAACGTCGAGATACACGTGCACGAACTCGAACCGCACGAAAGCACATCTGCCGTTCTCAGCGGCGACGTCGAGCTCGCCATCACGACAACTGACTTTCTCGACGTTCCCCGACACGCCGATCTGCACTTGATTCCGCTTGCCAACGACCCGATCGTGTTGATAGCGCCGCTCGGGCATCGTGTCGGTGACCAAGACCAAGTCGACCTGGCCAGCCTCGCCGATGAGAAATGGACCTTCGACGTACCGGGCAGTTTCATGTCGAACCTGGCCATCCGGCTGTGCCGAGACGCTGGTTTCGAACCCCACGTGGGGTGCCGATTCAACAACTATCTGATCACCGGCCAACACGTCGCCAACGGCGGATCAATCGCGCTGCTGCCCCGGCTTGCCGTCGACTCCCAGTTCCCGCTCCTCATCCGGCCGCTCGCACCACCAGTGCAGCGCAACGTCACCGCCGCGGTACGGCGAAGCTCCGCGTCCAGCGCTTCGGTGAATCTGACTCTCGAAACGCTCCGCGAGACCATGACGCGGACTCGACAAGATTGGGCAATCGTTACCTCGCCCCCACCATGAAGAGCGCCGACGCGGCGCGTCATTGAAGCTACGGACGCTCCGCCAGATCTGCCGATGTTCGAGCCCTGAAACGGCGCGTCACACGTCGGACGACCGGTCGGGGTTTTCGACGTCGGTGCTTCGACGTCACTCCGGGACGAGGGACGGTGCCGGTGTTGAATCGAATCACATGCCGCCACAATACAATTCGTCGTTGACAATTAAAAACGACGGCGCGAACGATCGAATAGCCACCCGGCAGGACCCGGCCACACAGGACGACTCGCGGTGGCCCGACTCGGCTGGGGCGCAATGAAACTCGGGACGCGGTGTAAAACTCGGGGACGCCTCGCCAGGATGACTACTGCCCTGGGTAGTGAACGACATACTGATTCGGTCGTAGAGGTGGCGAAGGATCAGCTCACTCTCGCTTCCGACGTAGCCTCGAATCCACGCCCGCATCGGCGGTGCCTATTCGCGCGGCAGCTCAGCTTCGCTATTCGCGTAGAAGGAGAGCAGGTCCCGAATTGCGCTCTCCTGTTCTCCGGCACAGATTTTCGCGCACAGCCACGCACGGCCCCCGGGCGTAGGAACGCGCGAGCCGAGTTGGCCAATGCCCACACGAGGGCCCTGCATCGGCTCTATCCATCGTCGTTCTCCAGTTCTTTCGCTGTTTGCAGGCTCTCCTGTGGTCCCGTGGAGAGTCGGTGACGGACCGATAGCGCAGCTGGGTGGTGAGGCGCCTAAGGGTTGGCGATTCACGCCATGCCGCTCCAGCTCGTTCAGCAGCCTCCGCCGCCGCAGCCTCCGCCGCCGCAGCCTCCGCCGCCGCAGCCTCCGCCGCCGCAGCTGCCTCCGCC
>DASQCE010000045.1:0-10947 GCA_035634855.1 Mycobacterium sp. | reverse complement strand
AACCTCGACGAGGCTGTCACGTTCTATTCCAAGCTGTTCAATACCGCGCCCGCCAAGCGCAAGCCGGGCTACGCGAACTTCGCCGTCGCCGAGCCGCCGCTGAAACTGGTGTTGATCGAAAACCCAGGCCACGGCGGCACTGTGAACCATCTCGGCGTCGAGGTCGCGACGAGCGCCCGGGTGCACGAGGAGATCGCCCGGCTCAGCGGAGAGGGCCTGTTCACCGACGAGGAGATCGGCACCACGTGTTGCTTCGCCAAGCAGGACAAGGTCTGGGTGACCGGTCCGGCCGGCGAGAAGTGGGAGGTTTACACCGTGCTCGCGGACTCCGACACGTTCGGCACCAGCCCGCAGCATGAAAGTGCGGAGGCTGACGAGATGTGCTGTGGCAATGCCCAGGCGGAGGCCGACGGCGACAAGGTCCGCGCCGGCTCGGCCTGCTGCTAGCGCGCATGATGGATTGAGGGCACTGCGTGGTCGAGCGAGGTGGCGATGACCGAGGACGTCGTGGATCGGCGCGGCATCGCCGCTGAGCTCGATCAAGCGAGGTTGGAACTGCATTACCTGCTCGACCGGGCCGGCACCGCTGATTTCGAACGCACATCGAATGGCACGCGGTGGACAAACGAGCAGCTCTTGTTCCACATGGTGTTTGGCTTCATGGTGGTCGCGCGACTACTGCCGTTGGTGCGAGTTCTCGGCCGGTTGCCTGCGCCTGTTGGTCGCTCGTACGCGTGGCTGCTCAACGCGGCATCAGCACCCTTCCATCAGATCAACTATTACGGGTCATGCGCCGCCGCGAGGGTGTACAACCGGCGCCGAATGGCCGCCCAGTGTGACCGCGTAATCGCTCGCCTTCAGGGAAAGCTTGCCGCGGAACCGGAGAGGAATTTCGTGCTTGCGATGCACTTTCCTGTTCGGTGGGATCCGTTCTTCACGGACACGATGACCCTTGAGGCCGTGTACCGGTATCCGACGAAGCATTTCGACTTTCACCGACGTCAACTCACCCTGGGCGCCTGAACGGCTGCGGAGTTCACCGGCTGTTTGCTTGTGTGCGGTTTCGATGTCGGTCAATATCGATCGGTGTCGAAATCAGAATCATCGCAGGTCGAGGACTGCAGAGTCGCTCCGCTGGTACGCGAACCGCTGTCAGCCGAGGCGGCGGCGGAGTTGGCCATCCGCCTGAAGGCGCTTGCCGATCCCGCGCGGCTTCGTTTGATGAGCGTGATCGCGAGCCACGACGGCACTGAGGCGTGCGTCTGCGACGTGTCGGTTGGGCTCGGCTTGAGTCAGCCGACGATTTCACATCACCTCAAGGTGCTGCGTAACGCCGGCCTGCTCACTGCGCAACGTCGCGGATCGTGGGTGTACTACCGGGTCGTGTCCGATGCGCTACAACAGCTTTCGCAGGTATTGGGTGCCGATTTGGCCGCTGTGGGGTCCCGGTGAGCCCGTCGTATCGGCCATTGCTCGCCGAGTTCGTCGGCACCGCTCTGCTGGTCACGGTCGTCGTGGGATCCGGCATCGCGGCGGCGCAGTTGTCCCCCGATGACGTCGGCTTGCAGCTGCTGGAAAATTCGACCGCCACGGTGTTCGGCTTGGCGGTGCTGATCCTGATGTTCGGGCCGGTCTCCGGGGCGCATTTCAATCCGCTGGTGTCCGCGGCTGATTGGCTGCTGGGCCGACGCGCTGGCACCGGCATCACCGCGACGACCCTCGGGCTCTACATCGTGGTGCAGAGCCTCGGCGGCATCTGTGGGGCGGTGCTGGCCAATGTCATGTTTGACCGCAGGGCTTTCGAGTTGGCGACGAAAGACCGCATCACCCTCGGCCACCTGATCGGCGAGGTCGTCGCAACCGCGGGTCTGATCGCCTTGATTTTTGCGCTGGCCCGGACCGGACGTGCGGCAATGTCGGCTGCGGCGGTCGGTGCGTACATCGGCGCGGCGTACTGGTTTACCAGCTCGACGTCGTTCGCCAACCCGGCCGTCACGATCGGCCGGATGTTCTCCGATAGCTTCGCCGGTATCGCCCCCGAGTCGGCTCCGGGTTTCATTGCCGCCCAGATTGTCGGAACTCTCATTGGATTGGCTCTGATCGTGGTGCTCTACCCCGGGATCGCCGTCAGTGCAGACGACGTTGTGGTCCCTCACGAGCATTCGGCCCGTCACATCGACGTTGACCAAAGGAGCTTGCCGTGACTGACAGCCCAGTGGACCACCATCAGGATCCAGAGCCGTCGATCGATCAGCGCCATCAAACGCGCTGTCCGCGCGGCGCCCGCGTCAGCGGCCAGTTCGGTGTCGGGCCGCACACCGACGACCACGAGGACGAAATCCACGGTGCGCGTGATGGTTTCTTCGCGGCGCGTGGCGGTGACGGTCAGCGCGCCGCTCTCGGCTCGGGCGATCGCGGTGACGGCGGTGTCGGTGAGAACCTCGACGTTGTTGCGTTGCAGTTCGGCGTGCACGAGGCTTCCGAGTTCATGATCCACGGTCGGCAGCACTTCAGGCAGGGCTTCGATCTAGGTGACCGCGATTCCGCGGGTGACGAGAACCTCGGCCATCTCCAGGCCGATGTAGCCGGCGCCGATGATGGCCGCTGTCTTAGGGTTTCGCGTGGTGAGGGATTCCATGACGGCGAAGGTGTCGCCCATTGAGTGCAGCAGGTGCACGCCGTCAGCCGGTCCCAGCGCGTCGGGGCCAGTCAGGCCGATGATTGGTGGCCGGGTGCTGACGGCGCCGGTACCCACGATGCGTCGTAGGGCAGTTGTTGCGGGACGCCTGCGCGGTCGAGGATGTCGAAGGTGTGCTCGTTGACGTTGATTCGGGTGGCCAGGGTGTCGGTCAGGACCTGCATTCCGGTGGCGGCCGGGTCGGCGGCCCGTGCGGTGGGCCATGTTGGTCCAGCGGGTGACTTCGCCGGAGACGTAATAGGGGATGCCGCAGATGGAGAAGTTGGGATGGGCGTCGGCGACCACCACGGTGAACTGGGCGGTGGGGTCGAGTTCGCGGGCACGCAGCGCGGCGCTGATGCCGGCCTCGCTAACGCCGATCGCGACGATTTGACGCTCTGCCATTGCAGGCTGCCGATGGTCGATGGGTCGTTGGCGGTGCGCCGCTGCGCCGCCTGAGTGGGTGATGTGTGTGAAATCCGTTGCAGGTCAGGCGATCGGGGCCACAGATCGGTTCAGGAAAATACTCACAGTTGTTTCCCCCGGTCCTCGGTGACGCGCTATTTTGGGGATTGCGTATTCGGGTGTAATGCGCGAGTGACTGTGCGCGTTTGGGTTTCGGTGGGCAGTTGGTTGGTGACTTTGGTGATGGTGACTTCGATGTCGATCGAGTCGGTGGGCCCCTCGCCCAGCTTGGCGACGATCTGGGCGGTTTGTCGCGCCGACAACGACAGTGGTCCGTTAAGGGCCAGCAGCGGCGAATACCCCGTGCTGGGCGCGTCGTCGGGATAGCCGGCGCGCAGCCACTCGATGATCGCCCCGAGCATGCGGCCGATACGTGCGCGTGCGGTTGGGCGTTGCCCGCCGGGTACGGGGGCAGAACCAACGGCCGGCGACACGGTGCGGGTGTGGTTACGCATGGATGGGGACGTGTAGGTCGGTCAGTAGCCGCCGGACCCGTTCCTCGATGTCGTCGCGGATCGGGCGAACGCCGTCGACGTCTTGTCCGGCGGGATCGTCCAGAACCCATTCCTCGTAGCGGCGGCCGGGGAATACCGGGCAGGCATCACCACAGCCCATGGTGATCACTACGTCGGCGGCCTGCACGATCTCGTCAGTCCAGGGTTTGGGGTACTCACCGGAGATGTCGATGCCAACCTCGGCCATCGCTTGCGCCGCCGCGGGGTTGACTTCATTGCCGGGTTCGGAGCCACCCGACCATGCAACGGCCGCATCTCCTGCCAAGTGAGTGAAGAATCCCATCGCCATCTGCGAACGGCCCGCGTTGTGGGTGCAGAGGAACAACACGATGGGTTTGCCGTCGTTGGAGGTGCCTTCGACTTTGGCCAGGGCGCGAAGCCGTTGGCGGGCAAATCGTTCGGCGAGCAGCGGCAGAAAGTTCGCGATCGTGGCGTGGTTGGCGAACTGCTCGTACGAGGAGTGTAGAAATCTCTCGATCGTTTCCACCCCGAACATGTCGCCGAACTCCGTCTGCAGGCGAGTGGCAGCCGTCTTGAGCGCGAGGCGCTGGTCGATGGAAAGGTCGTCGCGAAGATGGTGCGCGGTGACGGCGTTGTCGGCCATGGTTTCTCCGTTACAGGATGGGTTGGAGGATCGGAACGAGACGATCGATACGCGTGGTGAGGGCATCGACGGTGAGGTCGAACGCGGATATGGTCGCGGTCCGACCAGGGTCAGGAATCGACCAGTGGAGCCGCGGCAAATGATGGCCAAGTTCTTCATGGGCGTTGTCGCACACCGCCACGACGAGATCTCCTGGCGACAAGACATGTTCGATGTGCGCAGGAGTCTGCGGATGCATCTGCAGATCGTGTCGACGCGCGGCGGACACGGCACCGGGATGGACTTCGGCAACAGGGTGTGTACCCGCTGAGGTAGCTGGTAATTCGCTGTGGCGGTTCCAGATTGCGACGGCCAGTTGGCTCCGGGCGCTGTTTTGCGTGCAGACGAAGAGGACACGCGTCGCGCGCTGATGCGTCAGCGGCACCATCACTTCCAGCGTTTCGGTGTTGAGGCATAAGTAAATACGTCGGCGATCGCCTTCCGAGCGCGTTCGTCGCACGACGTCGGCGCTTTCCAGAACTTTGATGTGGTGCGCGATGAGATTTGACGGCATCGACAGCAGCAACTGAAGTTCCGAAGGCGACACGTCGCCCACCAGGAGGCGGTCGATGATCGCCAAGCGACTGGGATCTGCGAGCGCGGCGTGGATCGACGCGCGTCGTGCCAAAGCTGAAGTTGCCTCAATATTCATTGAGTCAATGGTGGCTGAGGTATTGAAGTCGGTCAACCCTATCAGGGCATTCGGCGAAATACGCCCGCGTCCGGTTCATCTCTCATTCACCATTGTGTGGGTACGCGTTCACTATGGCCCCCTAGGTTCGTGAGCCGAGCAGCGATGGAACCTGCTTGACGGAACGACGTTTCCGTCGCTTGCCTGGTTACCCGGGTGGAGGCGTCGTCCGCCGCCCCTCACATTCATAAGGAGCTACGTGAAGCCCAATCGATTCGGTGCTGCGGTGAGCATTCTCGCCGCGGGTGCCCTTCTGCTTTCGGCCTGCGGCAGCGACGAGAACAAGACCAGCTCCGGTGCAACGACGTCTGGCGGTGGAACTGCCGGGGACAGCGCGGCCAAGGTCAACTGCAGTGGCCAAAAAGCACTCAAAGCGAGTGGCTCGTCCGCGCAGGCCAACGCCATCACCCGGTTCGTGACCGCCTATGAGTCGGCGTGCCCGGGTTTCACCCTGAACTACACGTCCAGCGGCTCCGGTGCGGGCGTGTCCGAATTCGTCGGCGGGCAAACCGATTTCGGAGGTACTGACTCGCCCCTGAACGCCGAGAAGGGTGAGGTCGACAAGGCCAAGGCGCGCTGCGGCGGCGCCGACGCCTGGAATCTGCCAACGGTGTTCGGACCGATCGCGGTTACCTACAACCTTCCTGGCGTCGACAGCGTGGCCCTGGACGGACCGACCCTCGCCAAGATCTTCAACGGCACGGTGACCACCTGGAACGCGCCTGAGATCACGGCGCTCAACTCGGGCAAGACCCTGCCGGGCGACAAGATCAACGTGGTCTTCCGCAGCGATGAATCCGGCACCACGGACAACTTCCAGAAGTACCTCGACGCGGCATCCGACGGCGCATGGGGCAAGGGCTCCGGCAAGACCTTCAACGGCGGCGTCGGCGAAGGAGCCAAGGGCAACGAGGGCACCTCGGCGGCGATCAAGTCCACCGCCGGATCGATCACCTACAACGAGTGGTCCTACGCCACCAAGCAGGGCCTGCAGATCGCCGACGTCATCACGTCGGCCGGTCCTGATCCGGTGAAGCTGACGGCGGAGAGCGCAGGCAAGTCGATCGATTCGGTCACGATCAAGGGCCAGGGCAACGACCTTGTGCTCGACACATCCTCGTTCTACAAGCCGACTGCGGCAGGCGCGTACCCGATCATCCTGCCGACCTATAACGTCGTCTGCTCGAAGTATCCGGATGCCGAGGTGGCACCCGCGGTCAAGGCGTTCCTGACGGTGGCGACGACCGACGGCCAAAAGGGCTTGGAGGAGGCCGGCTACATCCCGGTCCCCGACACGTTCAAGGCCAAGCTGACCGAAGCCATCAATGCCATCTCGTAGTCACACTCCTAGTCAAAGGCTGCAATGACTTTGAAGCCTGAACCGGCTGCGATGGGCTCGTCCACAAGCGGGGCGAGCCCACCGCAGATCGGGGATACTCCTGACATGCCGACCAAGCCGACACAGACTTCGGCGCTGAAGGGCACGCGCCGGTGGGGCGACACCATCTTCTACTTGATCGCGCTCGCCGCGGGCGCGACGATCATCGGCGCCATCGCGCTGATGGGCCTCTTCCTGCTGATCCGCGCTGTTCCATCGCTCGCGGCCGACAACGCCAACTTCATCACCAGTTCGGAATTCGTCACTACCGACGAGAACAACCTGCGCTTCGGTATTGCCGATCTCTTCCGGGTCACGGTCCTCAGTTCGATCTTCGCCCTCGCGATCGCGGTGCCGATCGCGATCGGCATCGCGACGTTCCTGACCAACTACGTACCGCGCCGGTTCGCCCGGCCGTTTGCGATCTTGGTCGACCTGCTGGCCGCGGTGCCGTCAATCGTCTTCGGCCTGTGGGGCATCTTCGTTCTGGCTCCCAAGCTCGAGCCGGTCCAACGGTTCCTCAACGAGAACCTGAAGTGGTTCTTCCTCTTCGGCGACGGCAACGTGTCGCTCGCGGGTGGCGGCACCATTTTCACCGCGGGAGTCGTGCTGGCCGTGATGATCTTGCCGATCATCACCTCGGTTTCCCGGGAAGTCTTCACTCTGACCCCCAAGGGTCACGTCGAGGCTGCCCAGGCGCTCGGTGCCACGAAGTGGGAAGTCATCCGGATGACCGTCTACCCGTACGGCCGCAGCGGGATGATTGCCGGCTCGATGCTGGCGTTGGGTCGCGCACTCGGTGAGACGGTCGCAGTCCTGATCATTCTGCGCACTGCTGCGCAGGCCGGCCACTGGTCGTTGTTCGACGGCGGCTATACGTTCGCGTCCAAGATCGCTTCGGCCGCAGCGGAATTCAGTGCACCGCTGCCTACCGGTGCCTACATCGCGGCGGGCTTCGTGCTGTTCGCCCTGACATTCGTCGTCAATGCGGTTGCCCGATTCGCAGCCGGAGGAAGGGTGAGCGGAGGATGACCGACGCGATGCTCGATATGCCGGTGAAAGCGCCGACCTTTCACTCGATCAGCACCAGCCGCAAGATCAAGAACCGCGTCGCGGAAGGGCTGTTCGCGTCGGCGTTCATCATCGCGATGGTGCCGCTGGTCTGGGTGCTGTACACCGTCATTTCGCGGGGGTACCAGGCGGTCATCTCGTCGACCTGGTGGAACAAGTCCCTCGCCGGGGTGCTACCTGAGGAGTTCGCCGGTGGCGTTTATCACGCGATCTACGGCACGATCATCCAGGCCGGGGTCGCAGCGGTGCTGGCGGTGCCACTCGGTGTGATGGCGGCCGTCTATCTGGTGGAATACGGTCGCGGGTGGTTTGCGAGGACGACGACGTTCATGGTCGACATCCTTGCCGGGGTGCCTTCGATCGTGGCTGCGCTGTTCATCTTCGCGCTGTGGATCGCCACCATGGGCTTCCCCCAGAGCGCCTTGGCGGTGTCGTTGGCGTTGGTGTTGCTGATGCTTCCCGTCGTGGTGCGCAACACCGAGGAGATGCTCAAGCTCGTCCCCGATGAGCTGCGCGAAGCGTCGTACGCGCTGGGTGTGCCCAAGTGGAAGACCATCGCGCGAATCGTCGTGCCGACCGCACTGCCCGGAATCATCAGCGGCATCCTGCTGGCGCTGGCCCGGGTGATCGGCGAGACGGCCCCGGTGCTGGTGCTCGTCGGTTACGCGAGGTCGATCAACTACGACCCGTTCGACGGCAACATGGCATCGCTGCCCTTGTTGATCTACACCGAACTGATCAACCCGGAGCCGGCCGGACGGCTGCGGGTGTGGGGTGCCGCGCTTACGTTGATCATCATCGTGGCGGCGCTGTACATCGGCGCCGCGTTCGTGATCCGGTTCCTTACCCGCAATCGGGCTTGACGATCTAGGAGATTGATGTGGCCAAGCGGATAGACATCAAAGACCTCAATATCTATTACGGCTCATTTCACGCTGTGGCTGACGTAGCCCTCTCGGTCCCGCCCCGCAGCGTGACGGCGTTCATCGGGCCCTCGGGCTGCGGAAAATCGACCGTGTTGCGCACCCTGAACCGTATGCACGAAGTGCTGCCCGGCGCCAGGGCCGAGGGTTCGGTGCTCCTTGATGGCGAGGATATCTACGGCGCTGGTGTCGACCCAGTCAGTGTCCGCAAGACCATCGGCATGGTCTTCCAGAGGCCAAACCCGTTCCCCACCATGTCGATTAAGGACAACGTGGTGGCCGGTCTGAGGCTGCAGGGCGTGCGTGGCAAGAAGACCCTCGACGACGTCGCCGAACGCTCGCTCAAGGGTGCGAACCTGTGGAATGAGGTAAAGGACCGGCTCGACAAGCCCGGTGGCGGGCTCTCCGGCGGTCAGCAGCAGCGGTTGTGCATTGCGCGGGCGATCGCCGTGCAGCCCGCAGTGCTGCTCATGGACGAGCCGTGTTCGGCGCTCGACCCGATCTCCACGCTGGCTATCGAGGACCTGATCTCCGAACTGAAGCAGGACTATACGATCGTCATCGTCACCCACAACATGCAACAGGCCGCCCGCGTCAGCGATCAGACCGCGTTCTTCAACCTCGAGGCGACGGGCAAGCCGGGTCGGCTGATCGAGATCGACGACACCGAGAAGATCTTCTCCAATCCGACCCAGAAGGCGACCGAGGATTACATCTCCGGCCGCTTCGGCTAGCCGGCGCTAGGGCGTCAGCACCACTCTTGTCCCTGACGGTTCCGCGCTGGCCCACGCGTCGGCCACCTCGGCAAGGGGCCGTTGCCTGGTCTGGATCTGCAACTCGCCTGCGGCGACCATCGCGAGGAGCCGCGGCAGGCCGTTGTTGCGGGCGGAGGTCAGCACGTCGAACGGCACACTGCCCAAGCCCATCCCGGACAGTGTGATGCCGTTGCCGCGCAGAATCCCAGCGGGCAGATTCATCGTCGGGCCCGCCATCGCACCGATCTGCACGAACCGGGTGGCGTGATAATGCACGGCGCCGTGGCTGGATGACAGCGCTTTGAGTGCCTCTTCGGCGGGTTTGCCCCACAGGTAGTCGAGAACGGCGTCGAACGGCCGCTCGGCGTGCGCGGCGGCGACGCAAGCGCCAAGGTCCTTGTCGCCGAGTGCGATGACGTCGTCGACCCCAACCGTCCGCAACCACTGCAGCCGCTCGACGTTGCGGCCCGCCGCGACCACGCGCTGCGCGCCGAACACCGACTTCGCAAGCTGCACCGCCACCGACCCGGTGACCCCGGTTGCGCCGAGCACGAGCACATGCGCCCCTGGCTTGACCGCGGCGGCGTAGTCCAATGACATCCAGGCCGAAAGGCCAGGATTCGGGATCGCGGCCGCGGTGACGGGGTCGACGCCGTCGGGAAGCGGGGTCGCGGCCGCCGGATTGACCAGCGCCCGCTCGGCCATCATGCCGTACGGCGCGATCGCGCCGGTGTACACCAGTCGGCCGTCCGCCAACCTGCCGACCCCGTCCACACCCGCGATGGCGGGCAGCTGAATCTCCTTGCTGGCGTAGTGGTTTCCCGACATCAGTCCGCGGGTCAGGTTGGTCAACGCGGACGCTTCGACGGTGGCGACCTCCGTGCCATCGCTCGGTGCCGGTTCGGCGAAGTCGGTGTACTCGGGTGGCTCTCCCCATGCCTTCACGACGGCTGCCTTCACAGGTGCTCCTCACGTTTCCAAAGAGATGGTTTCACAAGAAACTATATACACGGAGCCTTCGCGCATGCAAGATGGTTTCCGTGAAAACAAAGTCGGTTCTCGTCGACGAGATCAACGAGTTGATCGGTGCGGTGGGGGACAAGTTCGACTCCGCAGAAGGCGACGCCGAGCGCGACTACATGGCCGAGCACTGCCCGAAACGCCTTGTGCAAACCGTGCGTAGGCTGCCCACGCTCAGCATGCATCTGCTCGCCCACATCGCCGAGAGCCCCGTCGGCATCGTGGGCCTTGCCGCCCGCTCCGGCCAGCTCAAGGGCACCGCGTCCAAACACGTCCAGCGGCTGGTCGAGGCCGGTTTGGTCGAGCGCTCGCCGATCCCGGGCAACCGCAAGGAGGTGGTGCTTTCCCTCACCGCGGACGGCCGGCTGATCAACGACGTTCACAGCCGCATGCACGACGAGATGAAGCGCGGGGTAGGTGAGTTCCTGTGCCGGTATAGCAACGCCGAACTGTCGGTGCTCACCAAGATGCTGCGGGATCTGCTCGCCACCGAAAAAGTCGGCGTTCGGATCGCGGTACGGGAATAGGGGCGCGGCGCATCCTGTCGTAGCCCATATGGGTAAGGCAGTGCAGTTCGACTCGTACGGCGGCATCGATGTGCTCGAGGTTCGCGATGTCCCACGACCGACGCCTGGTGCGGGCGAGGTGTTGGTCGAGGTCAAGGCGGCGGGTATCAACCCGGGCGAGGCGTTGATCCGACAGGGCTTCTTGCATGACCGTTGGCCGGCCACATTCCCCTCCGGCCAGGGCAGTGACTTCGCAGGCGTGGTCGCCGAAACCGGCGCGGATGTCGGCACCGTCGCCGAGGG
>DASQCE010000044.1:0-2137 GCA_035634855.1 Mycobacterium sp. | reverse complement strand
CCATTCAGCCGGACATCGTCGATCCGCACGTCGGCCTTCATGCCTCGGGCGCTGCCGATCCGATTGCCCGCCGTGTGGATCGAGATGTTCCTGTAGTGGCCGGTCGCGAGCTGAAGCAGAAGCGGCGTCGCGCCGAACGACACACTCGCTTTATCCTGCACCACGCATTCGGTGGCGGCGGCCACCACCCTCTCGGCTCGGTGACGGAGGTACAACTCACTGGCGAGCAGGCCGGCGGCGACTAAGCCGATCACGATCACCGCGATCAGGACTATCGACAGCGGGTTGCGCAGACGGACGCGGCTCAGTCCGGAACCCTTCGATGTCGGGGTGCCCGGCGGTGGGCCGTAACCGGGCCGGCGCGGTGGCGGCGGGGGATGCACGTCCATCCCTTTATCGTGGACCGGCTCAGCCGACAGCCTCGTGTGTGGCTGGGCAAATCCGTTAAATCGTCGTCTTTTTGGTCGCTGGGCTCTAGCACCGGACCAGAGTCTGCTTATCGACGACCGGGCTGCCTCGGCGTTATGCCGCCGCTACCCGCTCGATCGCGGCTTCGACTAGCACTGCCATGGCTGTCGCACCGAGATACTGGTCAACTCCGAGAGATCGAACAACGTGCGAGTGCGAGAGAACGGCCACACCCGCGAAGACGCGATTGGTGTGCTACGCGGTGATAGTGGCCTCTGAAGCCAGTTCCGGGGCGTAGAGCGACGACATCGATGCGTGACGGGAGCCGGCCCAGTGATGCCCGTGATGGCCGCCACCGCTGCAGGCACCCAGGACGAATCCGCTCCAGAAGATGACGGCGATGATGAAAACGATGCCAGCCAGGGCGACGACCATGGCCGCAAACCGAAATGGCCTGCCACGTCGGTGCCACCGGTCCGGCCCGTATGGCGGTTCGGCGGCTGCACTCGGCTCCTGAGCTGCAGTTGTCGACTCAGTCGAATGTTCAGGTTCAGTCATAGGTCTGAGCATGCCCCGCAAAGCCAAGAGTGTGCTGTGAGAATGCGCAGGCGCGACCTTCGTCGCGTGAACCCTTTGCCGCCATTGCGTACCTCGACTACCACGACGTCACCAAAGTGAACTCGTGTCCCTGCCCGCGGCCACGCTGCTGCGCGGTCGGCCTGAAACCGAGCCTTGACCCCTTCCCCGTAGCCGGCGCCAATCGGCCACCACCACAGGCCCCGGTTCCCCTGCAAACCACCTACCGGAACTCATTTGTCAAGCGGGTACCGGAACTTGACATCAGAAGCCCGCGATGTCGAGCTGATCGGCTAGGCCACCCGCCTCCGCCCGCGAGGTGTCGTCGCTCGTGTGTCGACAAATGTCGCCAGTGATCGCAATCGAGGAATGACCGGGCAGGTCGGCCACAGCCTTGATGTGCGCGCCCGACGTTGTGGCGGTACCTAACCGCGGACAGCGCCGCATGATCGCACCCGCGGGAAGGCTTGGGTCAGTTAGCCCGCCGGACGCGATCGGCCAGTTCCTCGCTGATCGGAGTGGAGGCCACAGCACGAAGGCGCTGCGCGAGGATTGGATTGGCGGCGGTGGCCTCGAAATCGCATGGTTCCCCTTCTTTTCCTTCTAGATCCGACGAGCAACCGCCGTCTTGAGCGTCACCGGCTGCTGACGCGCCACCTCCGAAGCTGATCACCGCGCCCGCGATGCGCGCACTCGGCTGCGTGCGTGCGCATCACTGCTCCTTAATCGATCAAACCTTGGGCGTCGTGGTGCGGTGGAGTGGGATGTGCGGTTGCAGCCGTGCGGGATTCGGCGAACAGCAAGGTCGACATCGGCCGCATGTGCTCCGCGAACTTGGGCCGGAAGTCCATCAGAGCGGTGATTTGTTCGGCCGTCCAGCCGGGAGCGACCTCAACTAGGAGCGGACCGTCGTCCCCGAGTACGAACACCGCCCGTTCGGTCACATAGAGGATCTCCTGGCCGCGCTCGCGGGCCAGCTCGGCGTTGAACGTGACTTGGTGGACGTTGTCGATGAGGGCTTCAAATGGGGCCGGGAGATGCTGGCCACCAAGGCATACGCACCGTTCATCAAGCGCGAACATATGCCCGGCGCCGACGTTCGCACCGATGCCCAGATCCGCGATTACGTCCGCCAGTGGGCCAAGACTGACTA
>DASQCE010000043.1:0-5044 GCA_035634855.1 Mycobacterium sp. | reverse complement strand
AACAACGCGTTCTCCAGCAGCGGCGAGAATGCCAGGGCCGCCGCCGATGAAGCCGACAAGGCGATCGACAGCAAAGACACCGAGGCGAAGGACTCCACTCAAGTCCCGTCCGGTGACGAGCAGGCCGGAGAGCAGAAGCCTGTCAAACCCGATCACGGCACCAGCGATCTGCCCGGCAAGAGCATCAATAGAGTCCGCTACGTCCCGAAGCGCCACCTCCCCACGACTTGGTCCCGCTGCCCGAAGCGCCGCTCGCGCCTGCACTCGAAGCTCCGCCGCCCGCCGACCTGCCCCCCGTCATTCCCGCCACGCCAGCCAGCCCCGACACGGTGGACGCGGTTGCGGGCGAAGCAGCACACCGTCCAGGCGGGAATGAACCACCGGTGTTGACTGTGCCGGTTCTTGTCGCACCTGCGCCGCTTCCGCCGGTGCACATCCTCGGGGCATCGGTCGCACCGCGCTGGACAACCGGCGCCGTCGATCCGGTGCCGCGGGGGGCCGGTGAAGCGTCGCCACGGCTACTTCGGGCATCGGATGAGGTGCTCCAGCGTGACCCGTCGCTGACGAGCTTCGGCGTGACTTCGCCCGGACAGATCCCCTATCGGACCGGATACAACGAGTATTCATCCAAACCGATGGCCGAAATGGCGGCAGGAGCTTTGCCGGGCGTTGCGGGCCTGGTGATCATGACTGCCGGCGGGATCTGTTTGGGATATCGGCAGGCGAAGATGGCTCAACAACTGCGAACGGACGGCGTTCACCGTTTCATGAATTAGCCAGCAAGCGTGCACCCCGCGAGCGTTCATGGCCGCGTTTCGGTGGCCGGGTGGCGCGGATGTGGGATGAGGCCGTGAGGCGAGCGAGAATCCGGCGCGTCTAGCGCGTCAGGGCGCTGCGAGTTGCGACATGGTCGCGAGTATGTCGGCCCGCGAATGGGGTTCGGAGATGTGCCAGCGAGCCGACATTTGACATCCGGGGCGCCAAAAGTGTCTGTGCACAATATATTTCAGCGCCCGGCCCGTCGTCGTTCCTAGGGGCCGGGAGTTGGCTGTCTTTCGGCCTGGACTTTCGGCGCGGGGTCTTCCCACAGCGCGCTTTCAGCCTGCGCGGTACGCACGACGCGGTCAGCGGTTTCGAACACCTTGCTGGCTTGGTGCGCATCCGGAACTCGCGTTCCAGCCGCACGGTGCATAACCATCAGGCCAAGGGCGGGCATCGTCATGTGCGGTACAACAAGAAGCGTCGCCCGGGCACGACGGCCGTCGACCACCATCAAACGTTGAGGGCGCTTGCGCCGGCCCGGCATCGTCTTGACGTCGAAACCCATCGAGTTCAGATCAGGAGCCGCCTCGGTCGCCGACCAGTTGATTCTGATGTCAATGATTTCGCCGAGAGGTCGGTGCAAGGCCTCGATCAGCTCCGGCAGTTCGGCCGCCACCGAGGCCGAGTGCGGCCACCATGCCCCGTCGATGTCGCCGCCCAGCGTGCCGGCCAGAGCGATCCGCACGGGACGGGCGCACCGCCGCGCCCCGGTCAGGCCGTTCACGAGGAGTGCTTAGAACTGCCAGGAGAGGTCGTGTCGGGCCGGTCAGAGAAAGTGGGGTGCTCCACTGGTTCTGTGGAGGTTGTGGCTGAAGGAACAACCTCCGGCACGTCGGGATGAGAAAACAAGCTCGAATTTTCCATGTCGCGTCCTTACGAATGAGCAGGCCGACCGGTACGCAATGGTGACGAACGGACGACAATCGAATCGCACGCTCAGCTTTACGACTCGCGGTTACCGCTAACAGAAGCGGTCCACTCTCAACTGTACAGCCAGTTAGTACGGCGCTTGCTTCGACCGACCAGCGGGTGCGGTCGTGCGAGCTAATTCGGTCCACGCCCTGCGATGCGCTACGCTGTTAATAACGTTGGCTGTTCGACTCAGCGGCCAACACGTCGTGAAACGCTTTTCATCCCTCCGGCGCCAGCCCATCCTTGGTGGTTGAAGCACCGATTCAGATGATCCGTGCGCCAGCACAGCTCGTATCGCGGCGATCGATATTGCCCACCGGCAATCTCGCCACCTAGTGCTGGTCGACCGCGCGTTCCTTCGCCGCGACTCGGCACAACCGATGCTGAAAGACACCAAAAATTACTACAGACAAGACTTTTGCCGATCTCGGCGTAAGTGAACCGTTGGTCGATGTGCTCGCTGCGGGTGGCATCACCGAACCATTCCCCATTCAAATCCAAACCCTGCCCGACACACTCCTCGGGCTAGACGTGCTCGGCCGCGGCAAAACGGGCAGCGGCAAGACGCTCGCCTTCTCGATTCCGTTGGTCAGCAGGCTCGCGGGGCACCAGCGCCGCCCGTCACGGCCGTCGGGCCTGGTGTTGGCCCCGACCCGTGAGCTCGCCACCCAGATCACGGCGACGCTGGAACCGTTGGCGGCCGCCTACGACCTGCGGGTGACCACGATCTTCGGTGGAGTACCGCAAGGCAGGCAGGTAGCGGCGCTGAAGTCGGGCGTCGACATCGTGGTGGCCTGCCCCGGTCGGCTCGAGGACCTGATGAGGCAACGCTTGATCAGCCTGGACTCCGTCCAGATCACGGTCATCGACGAAGCCGACCACATGGCCGATCTCGGCTTCCTACCCGGCGTGACCCGCATTCTGGCCGCGACGCCGAACGGTGGCCAGCGGATGTTGTTCTCCGCGACCCTCGACAACGGCGTCGACAAGCTCGTCAAGCGGTTCCTCCGCAACGAGGTCTTGCACTCTGTCGATGGAGCCAACTCGCCAGTCCCCGCAATGACCCATCACGTGTTCCACGTCTCCGGCGTCGAAGCCAAGAAAGAGTTGGTGCACCGGCTTGCATCCGGAACCGGACGGCGAATCCTGTTCATGCGCACCAAACATCAAGCCCGCAAGCTCGCCAAACAACTCACTGAATCAGGAGTGCCTGCAGTTGACTTGCACGGCAACCTTTCTCAGCCCGCGCGCGATCGAAATCTCGCCGCGTTCAGCACGGGGACGGCTCGGGTGTTGGTGGCAACCGACATCGCCGCGCGCGGCGTGCACGTCGACGGAATCGAGTTGGTGGTACACATCGATCCGCCGGCCGAGCACAAGGCTTACCTTCACCGGTCCGGACGCACCGCGCGTGCCGGAAATGCGGGCGACGTCGTGACCGTGGTTCTGCCCGAGCAACGCAAAGATACCCAGGCCTTGATGCGCCGAGCCGGAATCCGCGTCACTCCACAGCAGGTGACAGCCGACTCGGCCGCCGTCCACGCCGTGGCCGGCGAGAGCGCGCCCTACCGGGCTCCCGCCCCTAAGGCCACCGCCCAGCCCCGCCCGCCGCAAGCTCGCAGCTCGAGGCCCGCCCGTCGCCGACGTGGTCGCGCCTCCGGCGGCGCACAGCGCCGCGCGTCCTGAGTCGGTTCTGGCCTATTTATCAACCGCCCCAACGCTTTTGGGTATTGATGAGAACTCATGCTATTGTGTCCGCGGATGTTTTTGGTACATCCGCACTGAATGAGAGAAGTAAGTAATGGCACAGGGAACTGTGAAGTGGTTCAACGGTGACAAGGGCTTCGGCTTCATCACTCCTGACGACGGCGCGAAGGATGTCTTCGTCCACTTTTCCGAGATCCAGGGAAGCGGCTTCCGCACCCTCGAGGAAAACCAACGCGTCCAGTTCGAGGTCGAGCAGGGAGCCAAGGGTCCCCAGGCGGTTAGAGTCACTGCCGTCTGAGCGACCGATACATGACGGTGGGCTGGTACGGATCTTCCGTACCAGCCCATTCGTGTTTCTACACCTGCTGAGACGGACCCGCGGCGACGTCGCGCATACGTCTTGCCCACGCTGCGCTCTCGATCTCTGCGGCCCGCATGACACAATCGGCGATCTCGAACGTTTGGGTGCCGCGTTCTGAGCCGGAGACCGGCCTGGCCCCCGCGCAGCGCATCACCATGACGCCAAGCGCTTGGGATGTCATGTGGGGCACGACAAGGAGTGTTGCGCACCCTTGCCGGCCGCCGATCACCATCAGACGTTGACGTCTGCGCCGCTGCCCACCGGGCTTCGGCCGAGCGCTGGAAGCGACCTCGTAAAGCTCGAGCGGCGCCTCCGTTGCGGACCAGTTGATGCAGATGTCGACGATTTCACCCAGCGGGGGGTGCAGCGCCTCGATGAGCCCAGGCAGTTCACCTGCCACTGAGGCCGTGTAGGGCCACCACGCCCCATCGATCTCGGCGCCTAACTGCTGTGCAAGCGCGAGCCTGACGGGCCGGGCCGAACGCCGCGTCCCAGTCAGTCCGTTCATGAGGACGGCGGCGTATCGGCAGTCGCATCGTTTCGAGGTCGGTCGGAGAAGGCGGGGGCCTGCACGGGTTCGGTAGAACGCTCCCTTTCCGGAACGACTTCGGGCTGATGGGGATGTGAGAACAAGCCGGACGATTCCATAGCCGAGTCCTTAACCATGTCTGGGGTCCGCCCGGAGGTTGCACGGTCGGGCGAACGGCGGTCGATTCGCAAGCAGATCGTCTGCACGTACAGGCTCTACGGTTGGCAAGGCAAATACGAAACGGCCTGACGCCTAATTTACACCCGCACGTCGGTCATCGAATCGCGCCGTTGATCACCGGCATGTCGATCATGCCCTTCTCGACGCCCCACGCCGTGGCGATGGTCTTGTACTCGCCGGTCTGCATCAGGTGCTCCAGGGCCTTCCTCAGCGACTCCGCCAGCCCCGACCCCTTGGCGACCGGCCAGCCGTAGGGCGCGGTGTCGAAGATCTCCCCCGCCGGCTCCAGCTTTCCGCCACTGAGCTTGACCGCGAACCCCGTCACCGGTGAATCGGCCGCCATCGCCTCCACCTCGCCTGCGATCAAGGCCGCCGTCAGGTCGTCCTGCCGGGTGTAGACGGCCTTCTCGATCGGCGAAACGCCTGCCGCGACACATTGATCGCTCTTGGCCGGAACCTGTTCCGTGTCTTGGATGGACGCGTACGTGACCCCAATCTTCAAGCCGCACGCTGCATCCGGATCTACCGACGAC
>DASQCE010000042.1:0-5330 GCA_035634855.1 Mycobacterium sp. | reverse complement strand
CGGACGCGCACCTCAGCTGCACGCCGAATCCTGGGTCGCACCCAACGCGAGTGTGATCGGTCAGGTCACGCTGGCCGCAAGGGCGAGCGTTTGGTACGGCGCGACGTTGCGTGCCGAGGCAGAGCCGATCGAGATCGGGTTTGGCACCAACATCCAGGACGGTGTGACCATCCACGTCGACGCGGAGTTCCCGGTCAGCGTTGGTGTCGGGGTCAGCGTCGGCCACAACGCCGTGCTCCACGGCTGCGTGATCGAGGACGACGCGCTGATCGGCATGGGCGCGGTGATCCTCAACGGAGCGCGGATCGGAAAGGGCTCACTGATCGCGGCGGGCGCGCTCGTGCCGCAGGGTGTCGCGGTGCCGCCGCGGTCGCTGGTCACCGGCGTGCCCGGCGCTGTCCGCCGCGAGCTGTCCGAGGCCGAGATCGCCAACAACCAGCACAACGCGCAGGTGTATCAGCGGCTCATCGAGCTGCACCGCGACGCCGTCAATTAGCCCCCGATCGGCGGATTGAGCCGGCCCTGTACTACCAATTCCTTACCAGCACAAGGCCTTTGGGCGAAAAGGACGCTGCGAGGGCCGATGCTGCGATTTTCCGCGCCGATGAAACGATTTCGATTTGATCAGTTCGGGTACCTCCGTACGGTGAATACCGTGCGAATCCTGGTTGCCGGCGCTACCGGATATGTCGGCTCGCGGCTCGTCAGTGCACTGATCGACGAGGACCACGACGTCATCGCCGCCACCCGAAACCCCGACCGACTGGCCGACTTCGGCTGGCACGACCAAGTCACCGGGGTCGCGCTGGACGCGCACGACGAAGCCTCGGCCAAGAAGGCGTTCGCCGACGCCGGTCCGATCGACGTCGTCTACTACCTGGTGCACGGCATCGGCCAACCGGACTTTCGCGATGCCGACAACCGCGCCGCCGACAATGTCGCCAAGGCCGCCAAGGACGCCGGGGTCCGGCGGATCGTGTATCTGGGCGGGTTCGTCCCCGACGTCGACGAGCTCTCCGAACACCTGACCAGTCGCGCCGAGGTGGCGCACGCGTTGAGCGTTGACGGTGGTCCCGACGTGGTGTGGCTGGGTGCGGCGATGATCATCGGGTCGGGGTCGACGTCCTTCGAAATGCTCCGCTACGTCGGCGACCGCTTCGTGCTGATTCCCATGCCCGCGTGGTCGGTGAACCCGATGGACCCGATCTCGATCCGCGATGTCCTCTACTACCTCGTCGCCGCGGCCGACGGTGAGCGCGTGCCGGCCGGTGCGTACGACATCCTCGGCCCGGAGACGACGTCCTACGGTGGCCTGATGCGGGCCTATGCGCGAATCTCCGGCAAGTGGCGCGCGGAACTGCCCGTGCGAATGGTGGACACCGGCGTGGTGTCGTGGATGACGGCCGCGATGCTGCCTGTCCCTGGCGGCCTGGCCGCCGATCTGGTGGAGTCCCTTGACCATCCGATGATGGCCTCGGAGGCGCGGCTTCGGGATCTCGTGCCGGACCCACCGGGGGGGCTGCTGGACATCGACGACGCGATATCCCGTGCGCTGTCGAGTGATCGGCAGCGACCGGTCAACGCGCTGGCCGATCCGCACCATCTGGCCGACACCGATCCGTCGTGGGCCGGGGGAGACACGGTGCGCATTCAACAGCTGGCGCGCGCCGTCACCCCGTCGATCGCGTGGCCGGTGCTCGGCCTGCTGGGGCTGGTGCCTGGGCCCGTAGCGGCCGCGTTGCGAACCGGGCTCGACACGGCGATCAACCTGGCGCCGAAGGCCAGTCCGGCATGACACAACCGACGGCGGAGCGCATGCGTTATCTGGACGAACTGCGCGGCATCGTCAGCACGGTCGCGGTACCTCACCACGAACCGCCAGCAGTGATACTGCGGCGGCGGATCGTCGTCACGGTGGTGCTCGTGATCGGCGGCGCGCTGCTTGGGTATTCGTTGACCCGTCGGCCAGGCGACGAGTCGTTCTACTGGCTCACGCTGTCGCTTGCGGCGGTCTGGGCGCTGGGTGCGTTCGTGTCCGGCCCGCTGCATCTCGGCTGCGTGCGGTTCCGCGACCGCAACCAGCGTCCGGTGATCAGCGGCACCGTGGTGGGTTTGGCGCTCGCCGGCGTGTTTCTGGTGGGCGGGTTGGTCGCACGAGAGATTCCCGGCGTGCGTGAATTCGTCACCCGGGTACTCGATTTCGCCAACCACGGCCCGCTGGTGCTGGTGGTGTTCATCACGGTGATCAACGGGGTCGCGGAGGAGTTGTTCTTCCGCGGCGCGCTCTACACCGCGCTGGGCAAGACGTACCCGGCTCTCATCTCGACGATCATCTACGTCGTCGCGACGTCGGCCACCACGGGAAATCCGATGCTGGGTGTCGCGGCCGTGATCGTCGGTGCGGTGTGCGCCTGGGAGCGCCGAGCCACCGGCGGCGTGCTCGCGCCGATGCTGACCCACTTCTTCTGGGGTCTGGTCATGGTGCTCGCACTTCCACCAATTTTCGGCGTCTGACGACGCCTCGCTGCCCGCGGTCGGGTCTAGCGCAGCGGGTGGGCCAGCTCGTCCTGGCGCATCCGGGCCGCGTACATGGCGACCGCCGCCAGTAGCACCGGCGCGATGCCGGCCACCAGGAAAATCGTCTGCATCGAAACGACTTTCGAGAGCGGGCCAACGATCGCGAACGACACCGGCATGAACGCCAGCGACACGAAGAAGTCCAGGCTCGACACCCGCCCAAGCATCTCCGTGGGGACCCGCCGCTGCAGCAGCGTGCCCCAGATCACCATGCCGGCGCCATCGGTGAAGCCGATGACGAATGTCGCCGCGGCCATCAGCGGGAACGACGACGTGACGCCGACGACCACCAGCGGTATGGAGCCGACGCTCCACATCGTCATCATGACCGTGAGGTAGCGACGCGGTAGTCTTCCCGACGACACCGCCAGCGCGCCCAGTGCGCTACCGACGCCGAAGAACGCCAGGATGAATCCGAATGTTCGCGCACCGTCTTCGAAGCGTTGCTTGGCGATGAAAGGCAGCAGCACCTCGATCGGTCCCAGCACCACGAGCACGAACATGCTGGCGAACAACAATGTCCACAGCAGCCATGGGGTGCGCACCATGAACACGAAGCCGTCGCGGAGATCGCGCAGCAGGCGCGAGTGCTCCTGATCCGACTGCTGCACAGGCATTTTCATGGCAGACCCGGTGGCGACCAGCAGTATCAGGCCGACGGCGAACAGCACCGCCACCACGACTGCGCCCAGAGACGGTAACGTGGCACCGACCACGACACCGGCGATGGCCGGACCGATGGCGCGCTGGAATACCGGACGCACGACGCCTTCGACGCCGTTGGCGGCCAGCAACTGCTCGGCCGGAAGGATCCGGGGTAGGATCGCGCTGTAGGCGGGGAAGAAGAAGGCCGCGGCGATGCCGATTACGGCGGCGGCCAACGCCATATGCCAGATCTGCAGGGCGCCAATGAGTCCCAGCGTCGCGATCGTTGACACGGCGATCACATTGACGGTTTCGACGCCGATGATGATGGCGCGCTGGCTGATTCGGTCGGCGGCCAGCCCGCCGACCAAGACGAACGCGACCAGGCCGGCACCTTCGCATGTGGCGACGAGCGACAGCGACGCGGGGTCGTTGTCGAGTTCGATGACCTGAAGCGCCATCACGACGGCCCACATGCCTTCGGCGAAGATCGAAAGGGACACCGCAGCGATCAGCAGGCGGTACTCGCGGAATTTGAAGGGTGCGAGCACGCGCCAGCCGCCGGCGTGGACCACCGGCTGCTCAATGTTGTATTGCGTACTCACCAATCGATGGTCGCGGAACGACCGGTCCATAGTCCACCGATTTTCGGCACCTCAACCTCCGCGAGCGACCGCTCGCGTACGCACGTACGCGGCGTGTCGCCGTGCAAACGCGGTCGCTCGCGGAGGGTACGTCAGGAGTCGGTGAACTTCGCCGCCCTGCGCTGCTGGAAGGCCCGAGTTCCTTCGCGGAAGTCGTTCGAGTCGATCAGCACCAGCTGGCCCTGCTTCTCCCGCTCCAGCGCCGGCTCCAATTGCACAAGCGTCGCGGCGTTGATCGCGTCCTTCGTCTTACGCAGAGCCACGGCCGGACCTGCCACCAGCGTGGAGATCACCGAGGAGACCTCGGCGTCGAACTGATCGGCCGGATAGACCGCCGTCACCAGGCCCCACCCGTAAGCGTCCGCCGCCGAAATCCGTTCGGCCGTCAGCGCCATCCGCATCGCGCGGATACGGCCGACCGCCGCGGCGATCAACGCCGACGCCCCACCGTCGGGCATCAGCCCGATCTTCGTGAATGCCAGCACGAAAAACGCCTTCTCCGAAGCCAACACGACATCAGAAGCCAGTGCCAATGACGCACCAACTCCGGCCGCCGGTCCCTGCACGACCGCCACGACCGGCTGCGGCAAGTTCACGATCGATCTCACCGCGCGGTTGGCCGCATCAAGCACGTCGGCAGGCGTGCCGCTCGCGCCGGGGTTGGCGTGGTCCTCTTCGCTGATCCCCGCGCCCGACGAGAAGCCACGCCCGGCGCCGCCGAGTCGCACCACCTTGACCCGCGGATCGCCAGCGGCCTGCTCCAGCGCATCCGCGATCCCCTTGAGCATCGCCGCGGTCAACGAGTTGAGGCTGTTCGGGCGGTTCAGCGTCACTGACAGCACACCGTCGGCAAGCACGACGGAAAGGTCGTCGATGCTGGTGTACGCCTTGGCGCTGGAATCGATAGTCGTCATTTGTGCACCCTAGATCTGGGGGCCGATGGCCCGCGGCCGGTCCGACTTGGTTATACAAGTAAGCTATGTCGGCGGTCAACTGAGCGACGGGCTGAAGGGCGGTTAGAGATGGCTGGACCACTGCACGGATTGCGAGTCGTTGAACTGGCAGGCATCGGTCCCGGACCTTACGCTGCGATGCTCCTCGGTGACCTGGGTGCCGACGTCGTTCGCGTCGAGCGTCCGGGTAAGGGGTCTGGGCCTGCGACCGAACCCGGTAAGGACTACCTGTTACGCAACAGGCGCTCGGTTGGGGCCAACCTCAAGAGTGAAGAAGGTCGCGAGGTGGTGCTGCGGTTGATTGCCAAGGCCGACGTGCTGATCGAAGGCTTCCGCCCCGGTGTCACCGAGCGGCTTGGCCTCGGCCCGCAGGACTGCGCCAAGGTGAACGAGCGACTGATCTACGCGCGCATGACCGGCTGGGGCCAGACCGGCCCGCGCAGCCAGCAGGCCGGCCATGACATCAACTACATCTCGCTCAACGGTGTGCTGCACGCGATCGGCCGCGCAG
>DASQCE010000041.1:0-9412 GCA_035634855.1 Mycobacterium sp. | reverse complement strand
CGCGGCGGCGCCGGGGGTAGCAGTGATTTGGGCATTGCCCTGGCTCTGCTGCACGGTTGCGTCGGCCGCCGCGATCGGTGCCAAACCAATTGCTGCCGCGCAGGCGGCGATGGCCAGTGCCGCGACATAGCGCAGTTTCATTTGTTTTCTCCTTATTTAGGTGACATCGCCTAGACACGATGTCGGCTGAAAATCGGGTTGAGGATCCTTGCTCGCTTAAGCCGATGCCCAATATGGCCATCGGGTCAGACGGCACCCGCCGGTGTACGAGCCGGAGACCGGCCCGGACGGGGTTCAGGGGCGCCACGTCGCGGGTCCATACGGGACGAGCGGGTCACGGCCGTATGGGAGGAGTGGATCAGCGCCGGGCTGCAGGCACCGGTATGCCCCCGGGCAGTACGGCGAGGTATCTGCGGGCGGCCTCCTCGATGCAGTCGTGCTTGCATAAGTCGCAGCGCTGGGCGGAGCGACACCAATGAGCTGTGCGCCGACGACGACTGTGGCCACACCCACCATGGCCGCCGCGGCAGTTCCTAGCGCCGCATGTGCCCGCCACCGGTTCGGCATCGAGCGGCCTGGGCTGACGGTGGTCATCGCTTTCCTCCAATTGCTGTTGCTAGCCTCGGCATACGTCAAGGCGGCTCGATGCGGGCGTGGTTGTCGTCGGTGCTGGCCACCAAACCGCTTGAGGCAGGCCACAAACCCCGCATTCGGCTAGTTGGAAGGCTGATCGCCATCCCGTTGCCGTGAGTACTCACCAAATAGGTAGGAATGCGGGTTACACCGGGCTGGCAGCCCAGCCAACTACATCGGTTCGGCGGGGCCGAACACCTCGACAGCGCCGTTGACATCACGAATTTCTAAGCGCGGCAACGGTGCCAGTGCTGTCGGTCCCGGATGAGACAGTAGCTGCCCCGTCGGCGAGAACGACGCCCCATGACACGGGCAGCGCAACCCCCGCGTGTTCGGTCGTCGCCAGTTCCGCAGCGCATGCCGATCCGGTAGCCACGACGGCAACCGAATACTTGGACAAGGCCGACGGTTGGGACTACTCGGTCCCTGCTTGGTAGCGATCCTTGATCGTCGCCCGGAAGGTCGCAGGGGTTCGAGTGTCCACGCCGAAGACGCTGGAACCCAAGCCCATCAAAGACAGTTGTCGGCTCAGAGCTCCATCGGTCAATCAGGAGTTAGTCGCCGTCGCGGAGCAGAGCGACGTCCGACACCAGTCGGATGTGCTCCGCCATCGCGCGGGATGCCTCCCGCGGATCCTGCTTGCGTACCGCATCGGCGATCTTTCGATGACCTTCCAGTGAGGCACGCGGGCGGTTCTCTTGCGATAGCGACTCGATGCGCGTTTCCCTGATGAGACCCGAGATCTCGTGCATGAGCTTGGCGAGCAGCGACGAATGCGCCGCGGCGGTGATCGCCTCGTGGAACATCTCGTCGCCGACCACGCCGCGCTCGCCCGCCTCGACCTCAGCCTCCATCGTCGCGATCGCGGCATCAATCGCCGCCATCTCAGCGTCCGTGCGTCGTGCGGCGGCCAGACCGGCCAGCTTGACCTCCAGCGCTTCTCGGGCCTCGATGACGTCCGGGATCCGGTCGGCATGTTCGCGCAGCGCCTTGATGGCGCGCTCCTCGGTCGGGCGGCGGACGAGAATAGCGCCATCACCGTGGCGCACCGACAGCACGCCCTGCACCTCAAGGGCGACCAGTGCCTGACTCAGCGAGGCCCGACTCACGCTGAGCTTCGTCGCGAGGTCCCGCTCCGCGGGCAACTTTTCCCCGGGCATCATCTCGTTGTCGGCGATGTACGCGCACAGCTGCTCAACGATCACTTCGTACAGCCGTGGTCGTGTCACAGGCCTCAGTTGCTCTACCACTGACTCACCTACTCTCTGCTCCAAACCATACTCGTCGGCCCTACACCCGGCTGTTGCCACGGGTCACAATCGTCTATTGACAGTGATCTCGCTCACTGGTGTACTGGCTAGGCCAGTGTTCCACTGGGTCAGTCAACCATCAAGATCCGGAGATCCCTATGCCGCTCGAACTAATTCCGATCCTGGCCCTCGTCGCGATGTTCGTTGCGGCCACGCTGCTGCCCATCAACATGGGAACGCTTGGGTTCGTCGCCGCCTTCTTGGTCGGCACCCTCGCCGTCGGGATGAAGGCCGACGACATCATCGCCGGTTTCCCGAGCGACCTGTTCCTGACCTTGGTGGGTGTCACGTACCTGTTCGCGATCGCCCAGAACAACGGCACCGTCGATCTGATGGTGCGGGGCGCCGTGCGACTGGTACGCGGGCGCGTGGCCTTCATCCCGTGGGTGATGTTCGGGATCACCGGCCTGCTGACGGCCTTTGGCGCGCTCGGCCCGGCCGCCGTCGCGATCATCGCGCCGATCGCGCTCGGCTTTGCAAAGCGATACCGGATCAATCCATTGCTCATGGGCATGATGGTGATCCACGGTGCACAAGCCGGCGGGTTCTCGCCGATCAGCATCTACGGCGTCACCGTCAACAACATCGTCGCGAAGGCCGAACTGCTGAACAGCCCGCTGGCGCTCTTCCTCGGCAGTCTCTTCTTCAACGCCGGGATCGGTGTGCTGCTGTTCGTGTTCCTCGGCGGACGGTCATTGATCGGTCGGACCGTGCACGACATCGAAAGCGACGCCGATGGCTCAACCGAACCGGACGCCGTCGGGGGGCCGGGGTCGTCGGGCAACGGCACAGGTGGCACCGCGACCGCGACGATCGCGGCGAAAAAGATCGATCCGGGTGTGGCGGTCAAACCGCTACCAACGCGGTCCGTCACCTACGATCAGGTCCTCACCCTGATCGGACTGGCCGCGCTGGGCGTGTTCTCGCTGGTTCTGGACTTGGACGTGGGATTCGTCTCGATGACCGTGGCAGCCGTCCTGGCGCTGGCGTCGCCCAAGGCGCAGAAGGGAGCGGTATCCCAGATCAGCTGGTCGACCGTCCTGCTGATCGGCGGGGTGCTGACTTTCGTGGGTGTGCTGCAGGAAGCAGGCAGCGTCGAATGGGTCGGTAATGGTGTCGCCCGGCTGGGAATGCCGCTCCTGGTCGCGCTTCTGCTCTGCTACCTCGGTGCCATCGTGTCCGCGTTCGCGTCGTCGGTGGCGATTCTCGGGGCCACCATTCCCCTCGCCGTGCCGCTGTTGCTCGCCGGCGAGATCGGTCCAGTCGGCGTGATCGTCGCGCTGGCGATCTCATCGACGATCGTCGACGTCAGCCCCTTCTCGACCAACGGCGCGCTGGTGCTCGCCAACGCCCAGGACATCGACCGCGACAAGTTCTACAAGCAGATCCTCAAGTACAGCGCGCTGGTCGTCGCGATCGGACCGCTGATCGCGTGGGCGGTACTCGTACTGCCCGGATGGCTCTGACAGCTTGATCAACGGCGTGCCCGCGATTATCGATCGCGGGCACGCCGTGCTGTCCAGAACCGCCCATGAGGGCGCCCCACTCACAGTCAGTTCTTAGAAACAGAGTCTTGACTTCGCAGCTCACGGCGTGTTTCTCTTGAGTGGCTAGTCCACTAGGACACTGAGTCACTAGGCCGAAAGGGGCCTCCATATGACACCCACAGTTCACCCCGCTATGGCCGCAACGGACGAGTCCACTGGGCCCTTGACCGGTCTGGTCGTGGTCGATCTGACCCGGGCCCTGGCCGGGCCGCACGCGGCGATGATGCTGGGCGATCTGGGCGCCGAGGTCATCAAGGTGGAAAATCCGCTCGGCGGCGATGACACCCGTGGATGGGGCCCGCCGTTCGTCGACGCGGAACACGGCGAGCGGGAGTCCACCTACTTCCTGTGCGCAAACCGGAATAAGAAGTCGGTCACGCTCGACCTCAAAGACCACGCCGGCAAGGCCGCCTTGCAGCCGTTGATTCGCCGCGCCGATGTGCTGATGGAGAACTTCCGGCCGGGCGTCCTGGACCGACTTGGCTTTTCCCAGCAGCGCATGGCTGAGCTCAACCCGCGTCTGGTCGTCCTGTCCATCAGCGGTTTCGGTCACGACGGGCCGGAGGCCGGGCGGGCTGGTTACGACCAGATCGCCCAGGGTGAAGCGGGTCTGATGTCGGTGACCGGCTCGGGGCCGACCGATCTTCAGCGCGTCGGCGTGCCGATCGCCGACCTGCTGGCCGGCATGTACGGCGCGTTCGGTGTCCTCGCCGCGCTGCAGGAGCGCGAGCGGACGGGCCGTGGTCAGGTGGTGCGTGCGTCGCTGCTCGCCGCGGTCGTCGGCGTGCACGCATTCCAGGGCACGAAGTGGACGGTCGCAGGCGAGGCCGGCGAGGCGGCGGGTAACCACCATCCTTCGATCTGCCCGTACGGCCTGTTCGAGACGGCGGACGGCGCCGTGCAGATTGCGGTCGGGAGCGAGGGGCTGTGGAAACGCTTCTGCGACGGCTTCGGTCTCGATTCCGACGCGCCAGGAATGGCGACGAACCCGCAGCGGGTGGCCAACGGCAAACGCGTCAACGAGATGGTGCAAGCCGCATTCGCGTTGTACTCCACCGATGAACTCTTGGCAAAGCTGGACCGAATTGGGGTGCCGGCCGGGCGAATTCGCTCCATCCGCGAGGTGTACGAGTGGGAGCAGACCCGGTCGCAGGGCCTGCTCATCAATGTGGACCACGCGACGTTGGGCCCCATCACGTTGCCCGGCCCGCCGCTGCGGTTCTTCTCCTCTGACGGCGCCGAACTCACGCGCCGTAAGCACAGGGCGCCACCGGTTCTGGGTGCCGACAACGATCTCGTCGCGGCGGTACGGGAGGGCGACCGATGAGCAAGCTCGGCGCCCGGGATGTCATCGCCCTTCTCACCGATGCCGGGTCGTGGCACTCCTGGGACCGGCCTCCGACCCGGTCAAGCATCGACCATGAGTACGCCGAGGAACTGGCGTGCGCGCGGGCCAAAACCGGGCTCGATGAAGCAGTCATCACCGGCGTCGCAACGATTCGCGGCCGCCGCATCGCAATGCTGGTGTGCGACTTCGGGTTTCTTGGGGGGTCGATCGGAATCGCCGCCGGCGAGCGCCTCACCGCCGCTATCCGACGGGCCACCGCCGAGAAGCTGCCGCTGCTCGCCCTCCCCACCTCCGGGGGTACCCGCATGCAGGAGGGGACTGCCGCGTTCGTCCAAATGGTCAAGATCACCAGTGCAGTCGTCGCCCACAAATCCGCGCACCTGCCATACCTCGTCTATCTACGTCACCCCACCACGGGAGGTGTATTCGCCTCCTGGGGCTCACTGGGACACGTCACGATCGCCGAACCCGGCGCCTTGGTAGGGTTCCTCGGGCCGCGAGTCTACGAAGCGCTCTACGGCAAGCCCTTCCCCGCCGGGGTGCAGACCGCCGAGAACCTCCACGCCTGCGGACTCATCGACGCGGTCGTTCCACTGCGCGAGCTCGGCGACATGGTGGACCGCACGCTGGGCATCATCGATCGCTGCCCACACGTCGCCACCACACCCGCGCCGATCATCACCGCACCGGCCGACATACCCGCTTGGCAGTCGGTGATCGCCTCCCGCCGACCGGACCGGCCCGGTGTTTGCGAGCTTCTCCGTCACGCCGCCACCGATGTCCTGATCCTCAATGGAACCGGCCAGGGCGAGAAGGACCACGCGCTGCTATTGGCGCTCGCACGATTCGGTGACATGCCGTGTGTGCTGCTCGGACAGGACAGGCATGGCCAAACTCCCGAGGCACCGCTTGGCCCGGATGCCCTTCGACAAGCGCGCCGCGGCATGCGGTTGGCCGCCGAGCTGAACTTGCCGCTGGTCACCGTGATCGACACGGCCGGCGCCGCGCTGTCCCGGGAGGCCGAGGAACGCGGTCTTGCGGGCGAGATCGCGCGGTGCATCGCCGACATGGTGGCACTGCAAGTGCCTACGGTCTCGGTGCTTTTCGGTCAAGGCACCGGTGGCGGCGCGCTCGCTCTGATGCCCGCCGACCGCGTCCTGGCGGCGCAGCACGGGTGGCTCACCCCGCTTCCCCCAGAGGGGGCAAGCGCGATCCTCTACCACGACACCGACCACGCGCCGGTCATGGCGGCAAGACAGGGCGTCCGATCGGCAGATCTCGTCGCACATGGCATCGTCGACCGCATCATTCCTGAATACCCCGACGCCGCCGAGGAACCCGAAGCCTTCTCTCTTCGCGTCGGTGCGGCACTCCGCCATGAACTGGTGGCACTGAGTAACGCCGACACCGCGAACCGGCTCACCGAACGCGCGGAAAAATTCGACCGGATCGGCGAACCCGACGTCGTGCTGGCCCAAGCCGGGTAGCGAAGCTGCTGAGCCGTCCGGCATTTGGGGCGGCATGACGCCTTTGACGCGGCCATTCTCGCCCCAATAACCAACTGATCCGACACCGCGATCTCACAACACAGATAGGAGATTGACCATGACCATCACCCACTCCGCTTTACCCGGCCGACACACCAGGCCGGCAACCCCAGAGGCTGGGAAAGCCGATGTACGCCTTCGAGTTCCGCACGACTTCGTCCCCGGCCTGGCCGGAGTACCAGCGTTCACAACCGAGATCGCCGAACCGGACCGCGACGGCGGCGCGTTGCGCTATCGCGGCGTCAACGTCGAGGATCTCGTTGCCCAGAAGATCGAGTTCGGCGATGTGTGGGCATTGTTGGTGGACGGCAAGTTCGGTGACATTCTGCCGCCGGCAGAGCGGTTCGAGTTACCGGTGGACACCCGCGATGTACGCGTCGACGTGCAGGCCGGCCTGGCCATGCTGGCGCCGAAGTGCCGATTCCGGCCCCTGCTGGACATCGACGACGACACCGCCCGCGACCAGCTGGCCCGTGCCTCAGCTTTGGCACTGTCCTACGTCGCACAGTCCGCCCGCGGGGTCTACTGGCCCCCGGTACCGTCCACGCGCATCGACAACTGCACCACCGTCGCCGCCCAGTTCATGACCCGGTGGAAGGGTGAACCGGACCCGCGCCACATCGAGGCCATCGACGCCTACTGGGTCTCAGCCGCCGAGCACGGCATGAACGCCTCCACCTTCACCGCCCGGGTGATCGCGTCCACCGGCGCCGACGTCACCGCCGCGTTGTCCGGTGCGATCGGCGCGATGTCCGGGCCACTGCATGGTGGCGCCCCGGCCCGAGTATTGCCGATGATTCAAGAGGTGGAGCGCACCGGCGACGCAGAGCAACTAGTAAGGAACACACTCGACCGCGGAGAGCGGCTGATGGGCTTCGGCCATCGCGTGTATCGGGCCGAGGATCCCCGGGCACGAGTACTGCGCACAACCGCCAAACGCCTTGGCGCACAAAGGTACGAGGCCGCGGCCGCGCTGGAGCAGGCCGCGCTCAGCGAGTTACGCGACCGTCGCCCGGACCGGGCCATCGAAACCAACGTCGAGTTCTGGGCCGCGGTAATCCTCGAGTTCGCCGAGGTCCCGGCGTACATGATGCCGGCCATGTTCACGTGCGCACGCACCGCTGGGTGGTCGGCGCACATCCTCGAACAGAAGCGTCTCGGCAAGTTGGTCCGCCCGGCCGCCCTCTACGCAGGCCCCGACGCCCGTACCCCAGATACGGTCGAAGGCTGGAAAGAGAATTTGGGTGAGGCGTGAGCTGGTACGTCAACGCAGCATCAATACTCTGGCCGTGACACCAACGGCCACAATCAATGTCCGAAACAGCGCACAAAGAGGGCGCCTGACCGGCACTTGCGCTCTTCACCAGTGGCTCAGACGTGATACTGCGGTCGATTGCCTCCTGCCAGCGACTAGGTGTACCGGGACACGACGTTGGTAGCAGGCGTGTCGGCTTGATGTGAAGGGAACCTCCGGGTGGGGTGTGGCTTGTCTAAGGCCCATCACCTGTCCGGAGGTTCTCGTGTCCCACCGTAATGCCCGTACGACGTTTCATGGCCGCCTGCTGATGGTGCGCCGGTATCGAGCGGGCTGGGCCAAGGCGCACATCGCCGAGGCGACGGGGATCTCGCGCAAGTGCGTGCACACCTGGATCGGCGTTCGCTTCGTTGATCGATCGAACCGGAATCTCGCGTACTCGGTCCCTCGCGTCTCTAAGGTCCTCTGCCTGATGCGGTGTCTGAGCATAATGCTTCGTAGACGCGAACGAGCTCCAGCCACCCAGCCCTGTACCGAGAATTGCACCCGCCGGAGCACCCACCCACCACGGGGCGGTTGAGATGAGTCAGAAAATCCGACAGCGCACTCATACGGATAGAATGGCGGAGTTGTCGCAGGGACAGCGAACACTTGTTTCGGCGTGTCTGTCGCCGATCAGGCCCGACAATCTCGGATACGCTCCGCAATCGTGACCGCACCACCAACTCCCCCTCCGCCCGGCTGGTATCCCGACCCGACCGGTGGGTCGAACCTGCGGTGGTTTGACGGCGCTCGCTGGACTCATCACACCGCCGCTCCGCAGTCGAGCGGTCAAGCGGTGAAGGCAGCATCCGTGCGGCTCGATAAGACGCCGGTGTTCTCCGTCGCCCGCGTGACGGATCTCGGATCTCTGGACACCGGCGCGAAGGACGCGGATTTGCTGGGCGCGACGATCGTGCCCTGGACCGACCTCCGCCAAAGCAATGACGTCTTCGCCGAGGTCAACATTCGCGGCGTCCTGACTTCGCCGACGACCGAACTCCGTTGGCTGTCGGGCGATGCCGAGGTCGAGATCGTCCAGCGACCGCGTTACGCTGGCCTGCCCGAAGACCTTCTGGCTGAGGCAAGGTCGATGCAATCCCCGACGGGGGTCAACGGCGGCGCGATGCCAGGGCTGACATTCGACACCGCCCCGGGCTGGCATCCGTTGATCTGGGACTCGAACACGTTGTACTCAGCGATCAGGGGCTGGAGCGACCCCGAAATCTCGGTGCAGATCATCCTTTGCGCGCTCGCGGTCGCGCCCGATGAAGACGACCTGCGGCCGATCCTGCTCGCCGGGCTGAAGGCCAGCTACGCGCGGGTGACGAGGGAACCCAACGTTTTCCCCCCGGCGCAGTACCCGTGGCGTAGACAACGTGAAGCAGATATCGACGGCATTCTCAAGCTCTGACCTGGGTGCGGGCAGCATTGCCGGCGAGACCTGCCGCTACTTCTTCGGCTGCCCCCGCCGTCGCCTGGAATCGGAATTCGACCCTATCGCCGTGGGCATACGCGCGGCCCCGGTCGAGTCGGTCGCTCAATTGAGCCGATGTAGTGCGGTTTTGGCGACCTGCGAGACCTTCTCGTGGTTCGCGGATCCCTCCCACGCAAGGAGGTCCTTGAGTCCCTCACGAGCCGCGTTCCTGATGAGTTTTCTGACGCCGCGAAGTCGGCGATGAGGTGAATCGAGGCGACTTGTTCGCCAATGCCTACGTGATCGCGTTCATCCA
>DASQCE010000040.1:0-3025 GCA_035634855.1 Mycobacterium sp. | reverse complement strand
GGTGACAGTTGGCGCACCGGGGCTTCCCCGCGGCCGCCGCGGGTACGCGGTTGCGCTTTCCGCAGTTCGGGCATGTCACGATGTCGGTTTCCATGGCGCTTCCTCGGTCAGGCCGCCAGGGCCGGTTCCGAATAGCCCACGGCGAGTTCGCCGTTCTCGACGGTGACGCGGATCTTTCCACCGCCCGCGATGTCGCCGCGCAGCAACGCCCGGCCGATCTTGGTTTCCACCTCGTGGGCGATGTAGCGGCGCAGTGGCCGGGCCCCGTACACCGGATCGTAGCCGTGTTCGGCGATCAGCCGGCGCGCGTCGGCGGTGATCTCGAGCTCGATCTGTCTCTCCGCCAACCGTTCTCGTAGCTCGGCCAGCTGAAGCTCGACGATCCGTTCGATCTGCGGCATAGACAGCGGGGTGAACAACACGATGTCGTCGACCCGGTTGAGGAACTCGGGCCGGAAGTGCCCGCGCAGCTCGGCCATCACCCGCTCGCGCGCGTCCGGCTTGATCTCGCCGTGTGGGGTGACGCCGTCGAGTAGGTAGTGCGATCCGATGTTGGAGGTCATGATGACCACCGTGTTGCGGAAGTTGACCTGGCGTCCCTGTGCGTCGGTGAGCCGGCCGTCGTCGAGCACCTGTAGGAGCGTGTTGAACACGTCGGCGTGGGCCTTTTCGATCTCGTCGAAGAGCACCACCGAGTAGGGCTTGCGGCGTACCGCTTCGGTGAGCTGGCCGCCCTCGTCGTAGCCGACGTATCCCGGTGGCGCACCGACCAACCGGCTGACCGTGTGCCGCTCCTGATACTCACTCATGTCCAGGCGCACGATGTTCTCTTCGCTATCGAACAGCGCGGCGGCCAACGTCTTGGCGAGTTCGGTCTTGCCGACCCCGGTGGGGCCGAGGAAGATGAAGGATCCGATCGGGCGGCGCGGGTCCCGGATTCCGGAGCGGGCCCGGATCACCGCGTCGGCGACCAGCTGGACGGCCTCGTCCTGGCCGATCACCCGTTCGTGCAGAATTTCGTCGAGCCGCAGCAGCTTTTCGCGCTCGCCCTCCTGCAGCCGGGCGACCGGGATACCAGTCCAGGCGGCGACTATTTCGGCGATCTCGTCCTCGGTGACGACCTCGCGGAGCAGCGGCTTGTCGCCCTGCTTGGACTTCAGCTGCTCCTCGGCGGCCTGCAGTTTGCGTTCCAGTTCGGTGATCTGGCCATAGCGCAACTCGGCGGCCCGGTTCAGGTCGTAGTTGCGCTCGGCTTCCTCGGCCTCGTGCCGCACCTGCTCGAGTTGTCCGCGCAGTTCCTGCACCCGCTTGATCGCCTGCCGTTCGGCATCCCATTGCGCGTGCCGGGCGTCGGCTTCTGCCCGCAGGTCGGCCAGCTCCCTGCGCAACTCTTCCAGGCGCGCCTTGCTCGCGGGATCGGATTCCTTGGCCAGCGAGACCTCCTCGATCTCGAGCCGGGTGACCCGCCGGGTGATCTCGTCCAATTCGGCTGGCAAGGAGTCGATTTCGGTGCGCAGCCGCGCACACGCCTCGTCCACCAGGTCGATCGCCTTGTCCGGCAGGAACCGGTCGGTGATGTAGCGGTGCGACAGGGTTGCCGCAGCCACCAGTGCGCCGTCCTGAATCTTCACCCCGTGAAAGACTTCGAGGCGGTCGCGCAGCCCGCGCAGAATCGAGATGGTGTCCTCCACATCGGGTTCGTCGACCAGTACGGTCTGGAACCGGCGCTCCAACGCGGCGTCGTTTTCGATGTGTTTGCGGTATTCGTCGAGGGTGGTGGCACCGATCATGTGCAGCTCGCCGCGGGCCAGCATCGGCTTGAGCATGTTGCCGGCGTCCAGGGAACCTTCTGCCGCCCCGGCGCCGACGACGGTGTGCAACTCGTCGACGAACAGCAGGATGCGGCCCTCGCCCGCCTTCACCTCCGACAGGACCGCCTGCAGCCGTTCCTCGAACTCGCCGCGGTATTTCGCACCGGCCACCAGTGAACCCATGTCGAGGGAGAAGATCGTCTTGTCCCGCAAGCCCTCCGGGACATCGCCGCGCACGATCCGCTGGGCCAGGCCCTCGACGATCGCCGTCTTGCCCACTCCGGGGTCGCCGATCAGAACCGGGTTGTTCTTGGTCTTGCGGCTCAGGATCTGAATCACCCTGCGGATCTCGGCGTCCCGGCCGATCACCGGGTCAAGCTTACCGGCGCGGCCCTCGGTGACTAGGTCACGGCCGTATTTCTCCAGCGCCTCGTAAGCGCCCTCCGGCGTCGCGGAAGTGACCCGCTGGTTGCCGCGCACCTTGGTCAGCGCGCTCAGGAACGAATCTCGTGTCACACCATTATTGGCGAGTATCCGCCCGGCGGCGGTGGACGTACCCTCTTCGGCGAGGGCGATGACAAGGTGCTCGACCGACACGTATTCGTCCTTGAGCCGCTTGGCTTCTCGCTCGGCGGCCTCCAACAGCGTCGCCAGGCGCCGGGTGACAGACACCTGACCCTGCGCGGCGCCCGGGCCGCTCACCTTCGGCCGCCGATTCAATTCGCGCTCGAGGTCCGCGCGCAGGGCCGCGGTGTCGGCGCCCGCCTGATCGAGCAGCCGCGGTACGAGACCCTCGGGCTGGTCGATCAGCGCCATCAACAGATGTTCGCCGTCGACCTCGATATGACCCATCCGGGTCGCGATGCTCTGCGCTTCGGCCACCGCCTCCTGCGACTTCTGGGTCAGCTTGTTGATGTCCACGGTGATGTCCTCCTTCGGCGAGAAGCGGATTCCAGCTCTTCGATGCGGTCCAGCAGGTCGAGCACCAGCCCGATCGCCGCGTAGTTGAGTCCCAGACCGGTCCTCAACCGCTGGATGCGGGCGACCGTCACCAACGCAGACGGTTCGAACCAGAGATCGCCGCGGGCATCCTGCTGGCAAGCGAGGAGGCCGAGCGCGACCAGTCGGCGCACCAGGTCGGGATGCAACCCGCAGCGTGTTGCGAAGACGTCGAGTTGAATTCCGGGCCGCCGCGCCAGGACATAGCGTGGTGC
>DASQCE010000039.1:0-6494 GCA_035634855.1 Mycobacterium sp. | reverse complement strand
CGACCTCAACAACGACGTGCTGGCCGCGCAGGTCGTCGGGATGACCGGGGTGCTGGTGCGCACCGGCAAGTTCCGCCAGGACACGCTTGACCGGTGGGCCGCAGACGAATTCGCGATGCAGCCCAGCCACGTCATCGATTCCGTGGCAGACCTGCCCGCGTTGTTGGGGCTGTAGGTTCAGAGGCGGCGCGTGTCGAGACGGCGCTCCACGGCCCCATCAGAATCGACGAAATATGCTGCGGCGCCGTCATATTTACTGACAGCCTCGACGAATTCGGTGCCACGGTAAAGGACACCGGCGCCGTCGTCGGTGGCGTAGCCGGCGGGCAGGGTGCCGTCGGCGATGAGGCGCTGGAAAAAGGCCCGTCGCTGCGGTTCGGAATCGTAATGCACACCGTTCGAGAAGGGGACGAGGGCGAGTCCGTTGGTGACAGGTCGAAGGTCCGGCCCGAACGAGTCGGTGGTGCCGCCCACGTGCCAGCAGATCGATCCCGCCGATACGCCTGTCAGGACTACACCTGCCCGCCACGCAGCACGCACCGCGGCATCGACACCGTGCAAGTGCCACATCGCCAGCAGTCCGGCGACGCTGCCCCCGAGAACCCAGACCACGTCCTGATCGAGCACGCGGCGTCGTAGAGGTTGCGCAGCGCGGCTGAGTTGTCGCCCTGGGCGGTGGGCACCATGACCCGTGGCGCCCGTCCTGTAACTGCGGAGAGGTCGACCGCATAGTCCGTCAGCGCGCTGAACTCGTACTGCACCCGTCGGCCCGGCTGAATGCCGCCGCTGGTCGCCAGGATGGTCGGGGCGTCTGCGGGCATGCCGTAAACGTAGGGGCGATCGCGGATGGTCGCGATGACTTTTCGAGTTGGCGGTAGTCGACATTGGCGTGACTGAAGAAATCATGAGCGTCGTGGCTACGATCAATGCGCCTGTCCAGGCGGTGTTCGACGTGTTGGCTGACCCGTCGAGTCATGCCGCCATTGATGGCACCGGGTGGGTACGCGAATCGCTCGACGGCAAGCCGCTGATCGAAAACGGCCAGATCTTCCGGATGGCGATGTACCACGAGAACCATCCAGACAAGCACTACGAAATGGCGAACCGAGTCGAGGTATTCGACCCGCCGCGTGCCGTTGCGTGGCTGCCCGGCCAAGGCCCGGATAACGCCAACCTCGAGTTCGGTGGGTGGATCTGGCGTTACGACCTCAAGCCCGTCGGCGCCGCTGAAACGGAGGTCACGCTGTCCTACGACTGGTCGAAAGTGCCGCCGTTCCTGCGGGAGCACATAGGGTTCCCGCCCTTCGATGCTCAGCATCTGGACAACTCGTTGAAGCATCTGGCCGAACTCGCCGTTGCGCGCGCGTAGCGATTTCGGCGCGGATACGTTCGCTCAGCGACCGTAGGCGCGCCGAAATCACGCCTGCAGTGTGCGCACCGCCTCGATGCGGGCCTTGAGCTGATCGGTCGTCGCCGCCGCGATCGGCGGCCCGCCGCAGATCCGGCGCAGCTCGCTGTGGATCCAGCCGTGCGGCTTGCCGGTGCGGTGGTGGGCGATCGACACCATGGTGTTCAGTTCACGCCGCAGTTCGCGCAGCTGCCCATGCGTCGACGGCCGCGGATTCGAAGGAGACGCCGGGCTGTGTTCGATGTCGCCGACTGCGCGGCTCCGACGTGACAACTGCTCTTCTTGCCTGCGCCGCAACAGGTCTCGCATCTGCTCCGCGTCGAGCAGGCCGGGGATGCCGAGGTAGTCGGCCTCCTCTTCGCTGCCCGCCGGAGTCGCGGTGCCGAACGACGAGCCATCGAAGATCACCTGGTCCAACTCGGCGTCGGCGCCCAACGATTCGAAGCCGTTGTCCAATTCACTTGGTTCGGACTTGCGACGCTCGACGTACTCTTCGTGTTCCTGCGACTCCCGGTGCGGCTTGCCCAGCACGTGGTTGCGCTGGGCTTCCATCTCACTGGCCAGCAGCAGCAGGCTGGGCACTGAGGGCAAGAAGATGCTCGCCGTTTCGCCGGGCCGGCGGGACCGGACGAATCGCCCGATCGCCTGCGCAAAGAACAGCGGCGTCGACGCGCTTGTCGCGTACACCCCGACGGCAAGCCTCGGCACGTCGACGCCCTCGGACACCATCCGCACCGCCACGAGCCACGGGCTCGTTCCCGCGGAGTACTCCGCGATGCGCGCTGAGGATCCGGGGTCGTCGGAGAGCACGACCGTCGGCGTCTGACCGGTCAGCTTGGTCAGCACCGCCGCATAAGCGCGGGCGGCGGTCTGGTCGGAGGCGATGACCATTGCACCCGCATCGGGCATTCCGCCCTCACGCAGCTGGGTGAGTCGGGTGTTGGCAGCTTGCAGCACGGCCGGGATCCACTCGCCTGCCGGGTTCAGCGCGGTGCGCCAAGCGCGGGCGGTCTGCTCGGCGGTCAACGGCTCGCCGAGGCGTGCCGCGTGTTCCTCGCCCGCGCTGTCGCGCCATCGCGCCTCGCCCGAATAGGCCAGGAAGACGACCGGCCGGACAACGCCGTCGGCGAGCGCCTCGGCGTAGCCGTAGGTGTGGTCGGCCGACGAGCGCATCAGGCCTTCGCCGTCGGGCTCGTAGGTGACGAACGGGATCGCACTGTCGTCGCTGCGGAACGGCGTCCCGGTCAACGCCAGCCTGCGGGTCGCGTCGCTGTAGGCCTCGCGGATGGCGTCGCCCCAACTCTTCGCGTCGCCGCCGTGGTGGATCTCGTCGAAAACGACGAGAGTGCGGTAGTTCTCGGTACGCACCCGGTGCCGGCTCGAGTGGCTGGCCACCTGCGCGTAGGTGACGACGACGCCGTGGTACTCCGACGACGTCTGCGCCGACGAGTTGGAGAACTTCGGATCAAGCGCGATCCCGACCCTTGCCGCAGCCAGTGCCCACTGCGTCTTCAGATGTTCGGTCGGCACGACGACCGTGAAGCGCTCGACGGTGCCGTCGGCCAGCAGCTCTCCGGCGATGCGCAGGGCAAACGTCGTCTTGCCTGCGCCGGGGGTGGCGACGGCGAGGAAATCGCGTGGTTTGGCGCCCAGATAGCGCACCAATGCCCGACGCTGCCAGCCCCGCAAAGCCTGGGTGTCGGGCGCAGCATCTGCCCGCACCCAAGACTCCTCATTGATCGGACGTCAGCCTAGCGCAAGGGATTACGCGCGCGAATTTCTCGGCGTGTCGGCTATGGCATGTCAGTCGATGAAGAAGTTGTCGTTGGCGATGAACCACTCGCGACGCTCCTCGTCGGTCAATTCGCCCAGCTGGGCGAGGCCCTCGAAGTAGTGCTCACGAGGAGCGCCGGGAGCAAACAGCATCAAGATCGACGTCGGCTCGTCGGCCTCGTTCCGGAAGCCGTGGATGCCGCCGGGTGGGACGTAGAGGAAGTCGTTCGGATCTCCGTCGATCCAATCGGTGCCGTCATACAGCTTGACGGTTCCCGACAACACAAAGAACGCCTCGGACATCGCCCGGTGGAAGTGCGGGCCCGGGCCGCCGCCCTTGGGGGCGATCTCCACCCGGTACAGGCCGTAGTCGCCATCGGTGGCTTGCTGGTTGGCCAGGTAGTGGTATTTCACCAACCCGAACGCGTCGTAATCGGGTGGCCGTCCCCCATTCTCGGGCGCTCGCCTCAACCAGGCACTGACCTCCGGTTGATCGTCGATGTAACGGGCTGGCGGATACGGCGGCACGATTAGTGACATCGCTTGCCAGCCTGCCACATTCAGCCGACGACAGTCGCCACCGACGTGAGCTCCTCCGACACCGCCCACAGCCGGCGCTGCGCCTCGCTGTCGTGGGAGGCCGCGCTGGACGCGACGACCCTCGGGTAGCCCCGCTGCTCGCCGAATCCGTCGGGTCCGAAATACTGGCCGCCGAGCACGCCCGGATCGGTCGCCGCGCGCAGTGTCGGTAACGCACCCATGTCCGGACCCTGCATCAGCGGGGCCAACACGGTCGCTAGCGCCCTCACCGCGACCGGCAGATTGCGCGCCAGCTCGGTATTGGAGCCGCCGGGATGTGCGGCGGCGGCAATGGTGTCGGTGCCGCGCAGGCGCCGCTGGAGCTCATAGGTGAACATCAGGTTGGCCAGCTTGGACTGTCCATATGCCCGAATCCGGCCGTAGTCGCGCTCCCACTGCAGATCGTCGAAGCGAATTGCGCGGGCGAAACGATGACCGACGCTGCTGACGGTAACGATTCGCGAACCCGGTGCGGCCAGCACGCGGTCGAGCAGCTGGTTCGTCAGCGCGAAGTGGCCCAGATGATTGGTGCCGAACTGCAATTCGAAGCCATCCTTGGTGGTCGACTTCGGCGTCATCATCACGCCTGCGTTGTTGATCAGCAGATCGATCGAATCGTGATCCGAGCGAAGCTGGTCGGCGGCGGTGCGGATGGAGTCGAGCGAGGTCAGGTCGAGCTCTTGGATCGCCACGCTGGCGCCGGGGGTGGCCCTCGCGATCAGGTCGGCCGCGACCTTGCCCTTCTCGAGATTGCGGACGGCGAGCACGACATGCGCGCCCTTCGCGGCGAGCGCCGATGCGGTCTCGTAGCCGAGGCCGGTGTTGGCGCCGGTGATGACGGCGGTGCGACCGGTCTGGTCGGGAATGTCGGCAGTGGTCCAGTTGCCCATGAGAATCTCCTACAATCGGTTAAACGGGGCGGGCGCTCCGTTTGATTACGAATATACGGAACGCACGCCCCGTTTATCTATTCCCGAGGAGTGTGAGATGGCTCAACCCGCCCGGCCGCTGCGCGCCGACGCGGCGCGTAATCGCGCTCGGGTGCTCGAGGTCGCCTATGAGACCTTCGCCGCTGACGGGCTTGGCGTGCCGATCGACGAGATCGCCCGACGGGCCGGTGTCGGTGCTGGCACCGTCTACCGCCATTTCCCGACCAAGGGAGACCTGTTCCGGGCCGTGGTGCAGGACCGGATTCAGCGCATCGTGAGCGACGGGCGCGCACTGGTGACCGGCGACGACCCGGGGCAGGCGCTCTTCACGTTCCTGCGCTCGATGGTGCTCGAATGGGGGGCGACCGATCGTGGGTTGACCGACGCGCTCGCGGGGTTGGGCATCGACGTCGCGGCCGCGATGCCCGAGGCGGAAGGCGAATTCCTCGGGGTGCTCGGCGAGTTGCTGCGCGCCGCCCAGAAAGCGGGCACGGTGCGGCCCGATGTCGATGTGCCGGACGTCAAGGCGATCGTGGTCGGAAGCCAGGCGATGCAGGCGTATCGGCCGGACGCGGCCGAGCGACTCCTCGAGGTTGTCCTCGACGGCTTGCGGACGTCGTAGATCCACGGTTGCCCACAGGGCGCTGACAGGTCGGCGACGCATAGTGGCGTGCTATGAACCCGGTGAGTTGGCACTGGGACACCGGTGCTGCCGCGATGATCGTCGCGGCAGGAGTCGCCTACGGCTGGGCCTGGCGGCGCGCTGACGCGACGACGCGGCGATATGTGTGGTGGTTCGTCATCGGCGTCGTGCTGACAGCGGTGGCGACGATGAGCATGGTCGGCGTCTACGCCACGGTGTTGTTCTGGGTCAGGGCGCTGCAGGTGCTGCTCCTGCTGTACGTGGCGCCGTTCTTTCTCGCGATGGGTCGCCCCGTCACCGTGCTGAGCCAAGCGCTGGGATGCCGCGGGCTGGACCGGGTATTGGCCGGCCGCGCGGCGCGGCTGGCCGCACACCCCGCGACGACGTCGGCGGCGATGCTTGCCACGCCCTGGCTGCTGTATCTCACACCCTGGTACACCGCCGCCTTGCGGCACCAGGCCGTGGCGTCGGCGACCAACGTGCTGTTGCTGCTGATCGGTTTCGCGTACTTCTACGCACGGCTGCAGGCCGATCCGGTGCCCCGGCGCTACTCACAGCTGATCTCACTTGTCATCAGCATCGTGGAATCGATCGGCGACGGCCTGCTGGGCATCGTGTTGTGGCTCGGGCCGTTGATCGCCGCCGACTACTACACGCGCGTCGACCGGCACTGGGGACCGAGCCTGCGGGTTGACCAATCGATCGGCGCCGGTGTGCTCTGGCTGCTCGGCGACGTCCTCGGCGTCGCGTTCATCGTCGTGCTGGTGCGGTTCTTCTCGGCCGATGAGAGGAGCCGCGCTGCAATCGTCGACGCCGAACTCGACCGCGCGGATCACGATGAAACACAACCGGTTTCGGGCCTGTGGTGGGAGAACGATCCGCAATTGCGCGAGCGGATCCGTCGAACATGACCGTGCCGCTGCTGGGCACGCTGGCCGTGTCCGGGTTCGCCAACGCCTGGTTCTTCGTGTTCCTGGTAGTCGTCGTCGCGATGCTGGCGGCCTACGTCCTCGCGCAGCGCGCAAGCAGGCGGCGAGTGCTGCGGTTCGCCAATCTCGAACTGCTGCAGGCGGTCAGCAGGCCGACGCGGCGCCGGTGGCGTCACCTTCCCGCGGCGCTGTTGGTGGCGTCGCTCGCACTGCTGACCACCGCGATGGCGGGT
>DASQCE010000038.1:0-7501 GCA_035634855.1 Mycobacterium sp. | reverse complement strand
GTGGAGTTGTGCCTGATCGCCAAGGACGGTAGCGAGGAGCGGATCAACCTCGACGAAGTCGACGGTTACGTGTGGCACTGCTATCTGCCCACCGTCACGCCCGGCCAACGCTACGGCTTCCGGGTGCACGGGCCATGGGATCCCGCGGCGGGTCATCGCTGCGATCCGAGCAAGCTGCTGCTCGACCCGTACGGCAAGTCCTTCCACGGCGAGTTCGACTTCACCCAGGCCTTGTTCTCCTATGACCTGAACGCCGAGGATCTCGCGGCGGGCGGCACGCCGCCGATGACCGACTCGCTGGGCCACACCATGACCAGCGTGGTGATCAACCCGTTCTTCCAGTGGGCGTCCGACCGTGCGCCGCGCACGCCGTATCACGAGACCATCATCTACGAGGCCCACGTCAAGGGCATGACGCGGACCCATCCCGGCATCCCCGAGGAATTGCGCGGCACCTACGCCGGGCTCGGGCATCCGGTGATCATCGACCACCTCAAGTCGGTCAACGTGACCGCCATCGAACTGATGCCGGTGCACCAGTTCCTGCACGACCACCGGCTGATCGAACTGGGTCTGCGAAACTACTGGGGCTACAACACATTCGGCTTCTTCGCGCCGCACTACCAGTACGCCGCCAACCGGCACGCAGGCGGCGCGGTGGCCGAGTTCAAGACCATGGTCCGGTCATTTCACGAGGCAGGGATCGAGGTCATCCTCGACGTCGTCTACAACCACACGGCCGAAGGCAACCACCTCGGCCCCACGATCAACTTCCGTGGCATCGACAACGCCGCCTACTACCGCCTGCAGGACGGCGACCTGAAGTTCTACAAGGATTTCACCGGCACCGGCAACAGCCTCAACGTGCGGCACCCGCACACGCTGCAGCTCATCATGGACTCACTGCGGTACTGGGTGCTGGAGATGCACGTCGACGGCTTCCGCTTCGACCTGGCTGCCGCGCTGGCCCGCGAGTTCTACGACGTCGACCGGCTGTCGGCGTTCTTCGATCTGGTGCAGCAGGACCCGGTCGTCAGCCAGGTCAAGCTGATCGCCGAGCCGTGGGATATCGGCGAGGGCGGCTATCAGGTCGGCAACTTTCCAGGTTTGTGGACCGAATGGAACGGGAAGTATCGCGATACTGTGCGTGATTACTGGCGGGGTGAGCCCGCAACCCTCGGCGAGTTCGCCTCGCGGCTGACCGGATCGTCGGACCTCTACGAAGCCACTGGACGCAGGCCAGGCGCGAGCATCAACTTCGTCACTTGTCACGACGGCTTCCCGCTGGCCGACCTGGTGTCGTACAACGAGAAGCACAATCAGGCCAACGGCGAGGACAACCGCGACGGCGAAAGTCACAATCGGTCGTGGAACTGCGGGGTGGAGGGTCCGACCGACGACCCCGACATTCTTGCTCTGCGCGCCAAGCAGATGCGCAACATCATGGGCACCTTGATGGTCTCCCAGGGCACGGCGATGATCTCGCACGGCGACGAGATCGGGCGCACCCAGCGGGGCAACAACAACGTCTACTGCCAGGACTCCGACATCTCGTGGATGGACTGGTCACTGTGCCAGAAGAACGCCGACCTGCTCGAGTTCACGCGCCGGGTCACCAAGCTGCGGCGGGACCATCCGGTCTTCCGCAGGCGCCGGTTCTTCGAGGGCAAGCCGATCCGCACCGGCGAACAGGTCCGCGACATCGCCTGGCTAACGCCGTCCGGTAAGGAAATGAAGCAAGAGGATTGGGATTCCGGCTTCAAATGCGTGGCGGTGTTCCTCAACGGTGAGGCGATCCCGACTCGCAATACGCGCGGCGAAAGAGTAATCGACGATTCGTTCCTGCTCTGCTTCAACGCTAATGACAAGCCGCAGGATTTCGTCACCCCGAAGGGTGACTACGCAAAGGAGTGGACCGCCACGCTGGACACGGCCGACGCCACGGGGTCGACTGAGTTGGTTGTCACTGCAGGCAAGAAGATCTCGCTGCAGGCACGGTCGCTGCTGGTGCTGCGTAAGACCGCCTGACACATGGCTTTTGGAGTGCTATCGACGTATCGGCTGCAGATGCGCGGGGACTGCTTCACCTTCGACGACGCCCTAAAGGTGCTGGACTACCTTGCGGCTCTGGGGGTGTCACATCTGTACTTGTCGCCGATCCTCACCGCGGTCGAGGATTCCACGCATGGCTACGACGTCACCGACCCCACCACCGTCTCCGCCGCGCTCGGTGGTCCCGAGGGGCTGAAGCGGCTGTCGGCTGCGGCGCAGGCCCGCGGGATGGGTCTGATCGTCGATATCGTGCCCAATCACGTCGGCGTCGACAAACCGGATCAGAACCGATGGTGGCGCGATATGCTCGAGCGCGGCCCGAATTCGCCGTATGCGTCTTACTTCGACATCGACTGGGACCTCGATCCTGACGGCCGAATTGTGTTGCCGGTGCTGGGGTCCGACGACGACACCGCGCCGCCGGGCTATCCCGCCGACGACAAGCACTATCGGGCGATCGGATGGCGCAACGGCATCTGCGGCTATCGGCGCTTCTTCTCGATCACATCGCTGGCGGGGCTGCGCCAAGAGGACCGTGCGGTGTTCGATGCCACCCACGTGGAGGTCAAGCGCTGGTTCAGCGAGGGTCTGGTCGACGGAATCCGCATCGACCATCCGGACGGGTTGTCCAATCCCGCAGGCTATCTGACGTGGCTACGCGATCTTGTCGGCCCGGACGCGTGGATTGTCATCGAGAAGATCCTGGCCGTCGACGAGCCGCTCGAGCCGACGCTGCCCGTCGCCGGCACGACCGGGTATGACGCGCTGCGCGAAATCGGCGGACTCTTCATCGATCCCGCAGGCGGGGGCCCGCTGACCGCATTGTTCGAATCGAGCGGTGTTCCCTACGACGAGATGCCGCAGCTGGCCCGTCGGCTCAAGGCCGACGCTGTCACCGGCACGCTGGGCAGCGAACTGGCCAGGCTGCACCGGACCATCGTCTCCGCCACGGGCGTTGATCACCCCGACCTGCCGCGGGCTCTGGCCGAGCTGATCAGCCGGTTACACGTGTACCGCTCCGACTACCTGTCGCTGTCCCTGATGCTGTCCGAGGCGATGGCCGAAACCGCGGCGGCGCTACCGGAATTGGCGCAACCGGTAGTGATCGTTTCCGCGGCGCTGACGACCAGCGTCGAATCGGCGGTGCGGCTGCAGCAGCTGTCCGGCGCCGCCACCGCCAAGTCGATGGAGGACTGCCTGTTCTACCGCGACGCCCGGCTGGTGTCACTGAACGAAGTAGGCGGGGAGCCCGACCGGTTCGGCGTCAGTGCCGCGGAGTTTCACCAGCGCGCCGCGAGTCGGTCCCGGCTGTGGCCGCACGCGATGGTGGCGTTGACCACCCACGACACCAAACGCGGTGAAGACGTGCGCGCCCGCATCGGCGTGCTGTCGCAGGTGCCGACGCTGTGGGCCGGACTCGTCGGCAAGTGGGCTCTGGAGGCTCCGCCACCAGATGCTGCGACGGGGCTCTTCCTGTTACAGAACATTTTCGGCGTATGGCCCGTCGACGGCGTGGTGACCGATGAACTGCGTGGCCGGCTGCACGCGTATACCGAGAAAGCCATCAGGGAGGCCGCCGTCCATACGACGTGGAACGATCCCGATACCACGTTCGAAACCGCAGTCCACACGTGGCTGAACGCCGTCATGGACGGACCGGTCGCGACCGGGCTCACCTCGCTGGTCATCCGATTGGACGAGCACGCGCGGAACGATTGCCTCGGCCAGAAGCTGGTGGCGTTGACGGTACCCGGCGTGCCCGATGTGTATCAGGGCACGGAATTGTGGGAGGACAGCCTGGTCGACCCGGACAACCGCCGCCCGGTCGACTACCACCTCCGTCGGGGGGTACTCAGTGAAAACAGCCATCCGAAGATGCGAGTGGTGACAGCTGCCCTGCAACTGCGGCGTGACCGCGCGTACACCTTCACCGACGGCGGCTACACACCCGTGCTGGCCGAGGGTGCGGCCGCCGAACATCTGGTTGCGTTCCTGCGTGCCGACGATGCGCTGACTGCTGTCACCCGTCATAGTGTTGTGCTCGCCGAAACCCAATGGGGCGACACGTCTTTGACTCTGCCCGACGGAGTGTGGGTCGACCGCGTCGGCGGCGGCCGGTTCAGCGGCAGGGTGCTGGCGACGGATCTGTTGGCCGAGCTACCGGTCGCGCTGTTGGAGCGCGTCGATGGCTGAATCCGGATCGCCGGCTCCGCCGGCAGTGTTCTCCGTGTGGGCGCCGCGTCCGGACCGGGTCCGTCTCGACGTGGACGGCGCGCTGTATCCGATGGACCCGGCCGACGACGGCTGGTGGCGGACCGACGTCGATGCCCGCCCCGATGCGCGTTACGGCTTCGTCCTCGACGACGACCCCAAAGTGCTTCCGGATCCCCGCTCTCCCCGCCAGCCCGACGGTGTGCACGAGCGCTCGCAGCTGTGGCAGCCCGCTCCGGACGCCTGGACCGACGACGACTGGCAAGGCCGATCTGTCGAGGGCCGGGTCATCTACGAGTTGCATGTCGGCACGTTCACGCCCGGCGGCACGTTCGACTCGGCGATCGAGAAGCTGGACTACTTGGTCGATTTGGGCGTCGACTTCGTCGAGCTGATGCCGGTCAACGCGTTCGGCGGCATTCATGGCTGGGGTTACGACGGGGTGCTCTGGTATGCGGTGCACGAGCCGTACGGCGGGCCCGACGGGCTCGTTCGGCTCATCAAGGCATGCCACCGGGCTGGCCTTGGCGTGCTGATCGATGCGGTGTTCAATCACCTTGGCCCGTCGGGCAACTACCTGCCGCGGTTCGGGCCGTATCTGTCGTCGGGCAGCAATCCGTGGGGCGAATCGATCAACATCTCCGACACGGCCGCCGACGAGGTGCGACGCTACATTCTCGACTGCGCCTCGCGTTGGATGCGTGACTTCCACGCCGACGGGTTGCGGCTCGACGCCGTGCACGCACACGTCGACACCACCGCCATTCACATCCTTGAAGAACTGGCCACCGAAACCGATGCGCTCGCCGAAGAGTTGGGTCGGCCGTTGTCGTTGATCGCCGAGGGTGACCTCAACGATCCGCGGTTGATCACACCCCGTGATCGCGGCGGCTACGGCATGACGGCACAATGGGACGACGACATCCATCACGCGATACACGCCGCAGTCGGGGGTGAACGGCAGGGCTACTATGCCGATTTCGGGTCACTGGAGGCACTGGCACAGACGCTGAAGCACGGCTACTTCCACGCTGGGACCTACTCGTCGTTCCGGCATCGGCGACACGGCCGCCCGCTGGACACGGCGAGCATCCCGGCGACGCGGCTGCTGGCGTACACCCTGACGCACGATCAGGTCGGCAATCGCGCGGCCGGCGACCGGCCGTCGCAGATTCTGACATTCGGCCAGCTGGCGGTAAAAGCGGCGCTGGCGCTCGGATCACCCTATACGGGAATGCTTTTCATGGGTGAGGAGTGGGGGTCGTCCTCGCCGTTCCAGTTCTTCAGCTCCCACCCCGAGCCGGAGTTGGCGAGGGCGACTGCCGAGGGCCGCAAGCGCGAGTTCGCCGAATACGGCTGGGACGCAAACGAGATCCCCGACCCGCAAGACCCGGCGACCTTCAAAAGGTCCAAGCTCAACTGGGACGAGATCGATGACGGCCAACATGGACACCTGCGGCAGATCTATCGACAGCTGATCGCGTTGCGGCACAACGAGCCCGACCTGGCCGACCCGTGGTTGGACCACATGCGCGTCGACTACGACGAGGATGCGCAGTGGATTGTCATGCACCGCGGCTCGCTGGCGATCGCGTGCAACCTCGGCATCGAAGCCGTCGACGTTCCGGTCACCGGTGAGGTCGTGCTGGCTTGGGGCGAGCCGAAAGTCGACGCCGAAGCCACGCGGGTGGATGGGCACTCTTTCGTCATTGTTCGCCGAACGTGAAGTTGCGCGCGAGATTTCGCCAAAACTTGGCGAACAAGCTCACTTTCGACGCTCAGAGCAGGTAGCGATACGCGGGCGAACCCGGCTCCAGCGTCTCGACGTGAATGTCGGACGCCTTCATCCTCTCCAGCAGACCCTCGAGATCGGCGGCCGAACCCAGCTCGATGCCGACCAGGGCCTCACCGGTGTCGCGATTGTTGCGCTTGACGTACTCGAATAGCGTGATGTCGTCATTAGGACCGAGCACTGTGTCGAGGAATCGGCGCAGCGCGCCCGGCTCCTGCGGGAAGTCCACGAGGAAGTAGTGCTTGAGCCCCAGGTGCACCAGCGAACGCTCGAGCACCTCGTTGTAACGCGAGACGTCGTTGTTGCCACCCGAAATCAAGCACACCACAGTCGATTCCGGCTCGATGTCGGCTTCCATCAAGGCCGCCACCGACAGCGCCCCCGCGGGTTCGGCGATGATGCCCTCGTTCTGGTACAGGTCGAGCATCGCCGTGCACACCGCGCCCTCGTCGACAGTGGTTATCGCCACCATGTCCCCCGCCGCGGCAAGCGCGGCGTACGTCAGGGTGCCCGCGCGGTTCACCGCCGCACCGTCGACGAACTGATCGACGTGATCCAGCGTCACGGGCTCCCCCGCGGCCAGCGCGGCGATCATCGCGGCGGCCCCGGCCGGCTCGACGCCGAGCACCGAGGTATTCGATGTCCGCTCGGCCAGGTACGTCGTGATGCCTGCGATGCAGCCGCCGCCACCTACCGGGACTATCACCACGTCCGGCTCGCTGTCGAGCTGGTCGAGGATCTCAGCGGCGATGGTGCCCTGGCCGGCCATCGTCCGCGGGTCGTCGTACGGCGGAACCAGGGTCGCGCCGGTCCGCGCGACGTCGTCGAGCGCCGCCGCGGCGGCCTCGTCGTAGGTCTTGCCGATGGCGATCAGCTCGATGTAGTCGCGCCCGTGGTAGCGGATGCGGTCCCGCTTCTGCTTCGGCGTCTTGGCGGGCACGTACACCCGGCCATGGATGCCCATCGAGCGGCATGCCATCGCGAAGCCCTGCGCATGGTTGCCCGCCGACGAGCACACCACGCCGGCGGCGATCTCGTCCTCGGACAGCTGCATCAACAGGTTGTGTGCGCCGCGCAGCTTGTACGACCGGACCGCCTGCAGGTCCTCGCGCTTCAGGTAGACCGTTGCCCCGGTGACCTCCGACAGCCGCTCGCTGTACTGCAGCGGGGTGTGGGCGACCACGCCGGAAATTCGCTGAGCGGCCTCGTCGATGTCTGCGGCGCGAAGCGGCTGCGAAGGACGGGTGCGAGGGCTCTGGCTCAGTTCAGCGGACACCGATCAATAGTGCCATCAACCAGCGCTTTTCAGTTAATCGGGGTCAGCACGAACAGCGGGATCTGCCGGTCGGTCTTCGTTTGGTAATTGGCATAGTCAGGCCAGGCGGCCACCGCGCGCTCCCACCACGCAGCTTTCTCGTCACCGAAGACTTCGCGAGCCTCGTAGTC
>DASQCE010000037.1:0-6066 GCA_035634855.1 Mycobacterium sp. | reverse complement strand
GTCTCCTCGATCCAGCCCTGCTGCGCGCGGTTGAGCTCGACGGCCACGGCACGTGACTCCGGCTCGCGGTTGGCCCGGCACCACAACTCCTGGTACATCGCCCACTCCCGGCGCAGGTTCTCCGTCGTCGGCAACGAGGCCGAGATGATGCGCGCCAGCCGGTTGGTCGCGGAGTCCTGGCTCGAGCGCGCTTCGTACACGTCGCGCCCGGTGTGGTCGAACGAGTACCGCAACGCCTCGGCGAAGAGCTTCTCGCGCGTGTCGAAGTGATAGTGCAGGGCCGCCGTCGACACCCCGGCCCGCTCGGCCACGATGCGCATCCGGACGTTCTCGAACCCGATATCTGCGATGACCTCACAGGCTGCGGCGAGGATCGCCTCCCTCGTCTCGGCTGCGATCTCGGCCCGGGTGCGTCGTGTCATGGTTTCGGAGTCTGTCATCGCCCCACCTCCTCATCTAGGTCGCCGAGGTCGGTGCGAATGCGGCCGGCGAACCAGGCCACCCCCTTTTCGCGCAGCGAAAGCGGGCCCGGCCGAAAGTCGGTGTTACCCAGTCCGATCTGCATTCGCTGCACAAGATCCTCGTCCTCGTGCGTGGTGATTTTGCTCAGGTAGAGGTTGAGTTGCTGCGCGATGCGGGTGCGCAGGTCGCAATCCGTGCGGCGCAGGTACGTACCCGGGACGACGACCCGATCCACGCCGCGGGGGTTCATCTTCCAGATCAGCACGTGGTCGGGATAGAGGTCGATCACGGTGTTCGGGTAGATCGCGATGTACCTGAAGACGCCCTCATCTTCGTCGTCGAGGCCCGGCATCGGGCGGACCAGTCGCTGGTACAGACGCTCGGCCCAGTTGTCCGACGGCTTGTCCCGCAACGGCGCGTCGTACACCGCGTAGGTGCGCGCGGTCTCGACCGAGTAGCTCTTGTAGTCGAGTAGCCGCATCAGCCCGGGATGCGCGACCGGCACGTGGTAGCCCTCGAGGTAGTTGTCGACGGCGATCTTCCAGTTCGACCGTTGGATGTGCTCTGGATCGTCGACGTGGATGCGACCCTCGCCGAACGGTTCCATCTCGCCGCCCAGATAGCGCTCCAACAGCGGCCGCACTCCTTCGAGCTGCGGCCCGAGGGGCTCCGCGGCCGGATCGAGGTTGACGAAGATCAGTCCGCAGAACACCTCGGCGCGCGCGCTGAACAACGACAGCTTCGACTTGTCGAGGCACGGAATGGTGCGGTTCTCGGGTGCACCGACGAGCGTTCCGTCGAGGTGGTAGGTCCAGCCGTGGTACGGGCATCGCAGCGCCTTCTCCTCACCCGGGCCTGCGACGAGGCGGGTGCCGCGATGGCGGCAGGTGTTGAGGTGCGCGCGGATGCTGCCGTCTTCGGCGCGAACGACGACGACCTCCTTGGTGCCGACCGAACCGACGATCCGTGATCCCGGATTGGGCAGATCGGTGACGTGCCCGACGAGCTGCCAGGTGCGGTCGAAGATGCGCCGCTGCTCGAGATCGGCCACCCGCGGGTCGGTGTAGTAACGCGATTCCAGCCCAGGCTCGAGTGGTTCGAGTTCAACGCGTGGACGGCGTGGGCGGGACTGTACGGGTGTCTCGTTCATCGGTGTGGTGGGTCTTTCTCGCAGGTCTTCGGGATTTGCCACTAGCTGACTAACTGATTAGTTTGTTACTGTGCCAGTGTTCCGCATCACATGTCAAGGGTCAGGAGACCTAGTGCACCGACCGTCGAGGGTGGCCACCGCCTGGCTTGGGCTCACCCCTGAGCCCGAGCGGTCGTTACCCGAGCTGCTTGCCTACCTGCAGGACGACCCGGCCCGGTCCACGGTCGGATCCGAGCGGCGTCGCGTGACGAACCTCGTCCTGCGGGGAACCAGCCGACGCTGGCTTCGCTACCTCGACCGGGCCGCCGAGCTCGCACTCAATGTCGCCGACGGCAGTGGCGACGGCGATCCAGTGCTGGCTCTGGCCATCGCGCAGGTGGTACTCGAACACGACCGGATGCTGATCGGCCTGCCGGGCAGCGCCTATCACCGCACCGCGGAACGGCGGCGGCGCCTCGCTGAGGCGATCCCGGCGCTCGAAGCACGCATCGATTCCACCGACAACCACTGGGAGATGTCATGAAACTCGTCCTCGATACGAGCGCCTGCCAGGGCTACGGCCTGTGCCTGCAGGCCGCACCCGCCCTCGTCGACCTCGATGACTCCGGGTACGCCGAGCTGATCGGCGACGGCACCGTACCCGCCGACGAACGCAACAATGCGCACGACGCCGCCTCGTCCTGCCCGGCCCGAGCGTTGCGGGTGCAGGAGTGAGCCGGGACCTGAGTGCCCTGTTCGACCCTGCGTCGATCGCGATCGTCGGCGCCAGTGTTGACCCGGCCAAGTGGGGCAATGCCGTTGCGGTGCAGGCACTTCGCGGGGCCGAGCGGCACCGCTTGCAGCTCGTGAACCGGCGTGGCGGCGAGATCCTCGGCTGGCCGACGGTGAGGTCGGTGGATGACCTCGACGGGCCGGTCGACCTGGCCGTCATCGCGGTTCCCGAGGCGGGCTTCGAAGAAGCGGTGCACGGGGTGCTTGCCAAGGGCGCACGCGCAATCGTCGCGATCACCGCCGGTCTCGGCGAGGCAGGGGCGGAGGGTCGGGCCCGCGAGGACGCGCTGATCGCGCGGATACGCGAAGCCGAGGCAGTGCTTGTCGGCCCCAATTGTCTTGGGCTGGTGGATAACACGACCGCGACCTATCTCTCGTCGAACCAGTTCGCGCCCGGAAGTGTTGCGGTGCTGAGCCAAAGCGGCAATCTCGCCATCGAGCTGGACCGGCTGCTGTCGGCTCGCGGACTCGGCATATCCCGCTTCGTCTCGCTCGGTAACCAGGCGGACGTGTCCCTCGTCGAGCTGATCGAGGCGTGCGCCGCCGACCCCGCGACCGCGGCGATCGCCGTCTACGTCGAGGACTTCCGCGACGGTCGCGGCTTCGTCGAGGCGGCCGCCGCGGCGGTCGCCGCAGGAACGCCGGTCGTACTGCTCGCCGCCGGTGCGAGCGCCGCCGCCGCCCGCGGCGCCCAATCGCATACCGGCTCGCTGACCAGCGATGCCGTCGTGATCGCCGCGGCCTGCGCGGTGGCAGGAGCAATCCAGGTGCGCACTCCGCGCGAACTCGCCGACGTGCTGTTGGCCCTGAAGGCGCGACCAACGCCGGGTGGCCGGCGGGTCGCGGTACTGACCGACGGCGGCGGACACGGGGTGATCGCATGCGACGTGGCCGAGGCCGCGGGACTCGACGTCCCCGCGCTCTCGGTGGCAACCCAAGCCCGCTTGCGGGACGCGCTGTGGTCGCAGTCCCGGGTCGCCAACCCCGTCGACCTCGCGGGCGCGGGCGAGATGGACCCGGACAGTTATGCACGCGCGTTCGCGGTGTTGCAGGCGTGCGACGAGGTCGACGCGATCCTGATGACCGGCTACTTCGGCGGTTACTCCAGCGGCGAGGACGGGCTCACCGGCCTCGGTCCCGCAGAGTGCGCTGCCGCGAAGCAGATCACCGCCGATGCCGCGGGCGACAAACTGACTTGCAAGCCGACTGCAGTCCAGTCGATCTTCCCTGATGCCCCGGCCTGCCGGATCCTGGCGGATGGCGGGGTGCCGGTCTTCGCCGCCATCGAGGACGCCGCCGCGGCACTGGCCGCCGTTGCGGTGCCGGCTCGAACGGCGACAATGCGGCTGCTGCCAGCGGCTGCGGAACCTGTCGCCGCGTCCGACTACACCGCGGCCCGAAATGCATTCGCCGGCGCGGGGATCCATTTCGTGGCGGCCCGCGAGGTCCATTCCGCCGAGGAACTGGCGGTCGCCGCCGATCAGCTTCGGCCACCGTATGTGTTGAAGGCGCTTGGGCTTCTGCACAAGTCCGACTCCGGCGGAGTTGTGGTCGGGATCGATTCGGGCGACTTGCTTTCCGATGCTCACGCCAGGTTGGTGAGCAAGCTGGACCCGCCGTCGTTCTCGGTCGAGGAGATGGCCGACCTCCGCGGCGGTGTCGAGCTGATCGTCGGCGCCCGGTGGGATCCGCGCTTCGGTCCGACCGTCCTGGTCGGCATGGGCGGCACGGCCACGGAGGTGCTGCGCGACGTGCAGGTGGCACTCGCCCCGGTTGATGAGGACGAGGCGGCCCGCATGCTCGGCCGGCTGCGCACCGCGCCGCTGCTCGGCGAGCACCGCGGCAGGCCCGCCGTCGATGTTGCCGCGGCCGCGCGAGCGGTGGCCCGTCTCAGTGAGTACGCCGCTGCGCACCCCGAGATCGCCGAGCTCGAAGTCAACCCCCTGCTCATCACCCCGTCGGGAGCGACCGCTCTCGACGCCCGAATTATCAAGCACCGCTAGGAGATACCGATGGACTTCGCATACACCTCCGCCCAGCAGGAACTGAAGGCGCGCGCCGCCGCGTACGCCGATCTGCTGATGGGCTACGAAGACGAAGCCGAGCAGGCCGGCGGCCCGCTCCCGAAGGAAACCGTCGACAAGCTCACCACGGCCGCGATAGATGCAGGCATGTTCGGCATCAACATGCCCGCCGAATGGGGAGGCGCCGGCCTCACCCTGCTCGAGCAGGTGATCGTCGAGGAGGAGTTCGGCAGGGTCACCAACTGTCTGTGGGACATCCCGTGGCGCCCGGCGAACGTTCTTGCACTCGCGTCGGAGGAACAGCGCGAGCGCTACCTGCTGCCGATCCTGCGTGGCGAGCGGTTCGACGCATTCGCCACCACCGAGCCCGACGCCGGTTCGGACGCGGGTGCGATCGCGACGACCGCGACGGCGGTCGACGGCGGCTGGCTGATCAACGGCGAGAAGTGGTTCGTCACATGTGGCGACGTCGCGGACTTCCTGCTGGTGCAAGCGAATGTGCTGCCAGGCAACGAATCCACCCTGTTCTTCGTCGAGAAGGACACGCCCGGTGTGCGAATCAGCCGCACCCCGCACTTCATGCATTCCGCCGTCAACGGCCATCCCGAGTTCGTCTTCGATAACGTCTTCGTCCCTACCGACGCGGTACTCGGCGAGGTCGGGCAGGGCTTCGAACTCACCAAGGACTGGTTCACCGACGAGCGGCTGATGATCGCCGCGCGCACTGTCGGCGTGGCCGAACGCGCTCTGCGGCTGGCGCGCGACTGGGCGATACAGCGCAAGCAGTTCGGGGTACCGATCAGCGACTTTCAGATGATCCAGGCGATGCTGGCCGACTGCGCCGTCGACATCGCCGTTAACCGGTCTTACACCCATCAGGTCGCGTGGGAAGCAGACAACGGCGTGGACCGAAAGACACTGCACGCCAAGGCGTCCATTGCAAAGCTGTCCGCCAGTGAGGCCGCGGGCCGGGTCGTCGACCGCTGCCTGCAGATCTTCGGCGGCCGCGGCTACGACCGGGCCTACCCCGTCGAGCGGATGTACCGCGAGGTGCGTGTCGACCGCATCTGGGAAGGCACATCCGAGATCCAGCGCGTCATCATCGCGAATGAGCTGATCAAGCGCGGCACGGCGTTCCTCGATCTGCCGGTCGCGTAGACAGTGAGCGTACTGCGCCAAGGTATCCACGGCGGCACGGTCGCCGTGGTCACCGGCGGCGGCACCGGCATCGGGCGGGCAGTCGCGCTCGAGCTGGCCCGTTGCGGCGCCGACGTCGTGATCTGCGGTCGGCGTCGCGAGCCCTTGGAGAAGACCGCCGCGGAGATCGAGGCGCTGGGCGCGCGTGTACTCGCGGTGCCCGCCGACGTCCGTGACGACGTGTCGGTGCGCCGCTTGGTCGGCAGTGCGCTGGAGCGGTTCGGCCACATCGACACACTTGTCAACAACGCGGGCGGACAGTTCGCCGCGCCTGCCGAGCAGATAACCGGAAAGGGCTGGCGCGCAGTGCATCGGCTCACCGTCGACGCGGCGTGGGCGGTGACCCGCGAGGTCGCCGTCCGGGCGATGATCCCGCAACGCTCGGGCGCGATCTTATTCATGGCGTTCTCACCGCGCAGGGGCATCACCTCGATGGTGCACGCCAGCTCGGCCCGCGCGGCT